>CAJPUS010000027.1 GCA_905380995.1 uncultured Flavobacteriaceae bacterium | reverse complement strand
TCACCGGTTTCTGTTTTAAAAGGAGATTTTATAAATGATAATTATTCTAAAGAATTAGATGATTTAAGGGAAGTAAGATCCTCAGGGAAAAAATATTTGAGTCAGATACTAGATAGAGAAACTGCTAATACAAAAATACCATCGTTAAGGATATCCTTCAATAATGTTTTTGGATACTATATAGAAGTCAGAAATACTCATAAAGATAAGGTCCCTGAAGAATGGATTAGAAAACAAACTTTAGTTAATGCTGAAAGATACATAACCCAGGAATTGAAAGAGTATGAAGAAAAAATAGTTAATGCAGATGAAAAAATAAAGGACTTAGAGTTAAAATTATTTCTAAAACTAATAGATAAACTTCAAGATAGGCTTTCAACACTTAAATTAATTTCAGAAAAAGTATCAACAATTGATATTCTTAACTCATTTTCTAAAAGAGCAATTAAATACAAATATTCATGCCCAGATATAATTGAAGAAAAAAAAATTGAAATTATAGAAGGAAGACATCCAGTTATAGAAGCAAATCTTTCTCACGACGAAAGATATATTCCAAATGATATCTTATTGCATAATGATCAACAAATTATCATGATTACAGGCCCAAATATGTCGGGGAAATCAGCAATACTTAGACAAACTGCACTAATTACAATATTAGCCCAAATTGGGAGTTTTATTCCCGCAAAAAAAATGAGATTTTCAATAGTTGATAGAATATTTACAAGAGTAGGAGCAAGTGATAATATATCTATGGGAGAATCAACATTTATGGTTGAGATGAATGAGACTGCATCTATATTAAATAATCTAACCAAAAATAGTCTAATTCTTCTAGATGAGATTGGCAGGGGAACAAGTACCTATGATGGAATTTCAATTGCGTGGGCGATTGCTGAATTTCTTCATGAAAATAAAAATAAACCTCATGTCCTTTTTGCAACACATTATCATGATCTGAATGAGATGGAATCAATATTTAAAGGAATTAAAAATTTCAATGTAAGTGTAAAACAGTCAAAAGATGATGTTAAATTTCTAAGAAAGCTTGTTAGTGGAGGAAGCAATCATAGCTTTGGTATTCATGTAGCTAAAATGGCTGGGATGCCTAAACTAGTTTTAGACTCTGCAAAAAACAAACTAAAATTGATGGAAAGTAATAAGCCAAAAGACCTAATAAATAATATTAAAGACAGTGATTTTCAACTCAGTTTTTTTGATGTTGAGGATCCTAAAATGCAGGAAATTAGAAAAATAATTGAGGATTTAGATATTGATAATTTAAGCCCTGTTGAGGCTCTAATTAAATTAAATCAGATAAAAAAAAAGATTAAGAATGAAGATTGATTTACATGGAAAAACTCACCCTGAGGGTTTGGAGCTTATTGAGGAGTACATGCTCTTAAACTCAGTAAAAGGAAATGTTAGTTTGCATGTTATAACTGGAAACTCTCCTATTATGCAGAAAAAGATTATTAATCAAATATGTAATAAATATGGATTCTCTTATTATATTCCATCTCATAATCTAGGAGAGATAATTATACAATATGAGAAATTGTAAGTATCATTTTTTATTCATTTTATTATCTATTTCATGTTCAAAAAAGGATGAGATTAATGAACTTAATGAGACAATAATTTCACTTCAGTCTGAAATTTCAAATCTTAATTCTGAAATTAATGATTATGCCATTCAAATAAACCAATTAGTTTCACAAAATAATATTCAATTAGGTCAAATCAATGAATTAAATACTCAAATCACTGGCTTTGAGAATCAAATTCAGGATTATATCAATCAATTGGAAGTTCTTACTGAATCAAATGAAATTTTTGAAACAAATAACAATAGTTTGACGAATCAATTAAATGATCTTCAAGAACAATTATATATTATTCAATCCCAAAGTGCTGAAGATGGTGTTTACCTTTTTAATAGAATTGAAATACAAGACCCACCTTTTGGCGGAACAATGTGGGATTTACCTGATTTGATTCAATCCTCTGATTATACTGTTTATTCTACATCATCATACGAAGGTATTATTGATAGATTATTTTATGATAAAACAATCTCCGATTTTATAACCTATCCTGCCCATGTATATAAAGTTAATTTTGGAGATGGTCTTTCTGTTGATTTTGAAATACACACTGAATTTACGCGAGAAGAAGCATTAAATTTAGAGCAAAAGTATGCGCCTTTAATGGGTCAACTTGGAAAGGAGCTTAGAAAAAATATAAAGTCAATTGAGTTTTTAAAAGGTAATGAAACTGCCTCAGCACAAAGATCTGATGATCTTAATTATGCTAATATTACTTTTCATTCAGATTGGCTTATTAATACAGTTGAAAATAGACCAGATGGTGATAGAACAGAAGAGTTGTTTATTCATGAATCAGCTCATCTATCAATTGATCCATACGTTTATGGTCAGCAAGGCTGGATTGATGCTGTAATACAAGATGGGAATTATTTATCAACATATGCCAGAGATAATCCTGATTCTGAGGATGTAGCCGAAATATTCCAAGCATACATAGCAGTTAAATATTTTCCTGAAAGAATTTCTAAATCCTTAAGAGATGTTATATTGTCTGTTTGTTTAAATAGGTTTAAATATTTTGATACAATGGGTTTTGATTTAAAAATCTATAAATAAATTATTATATTTATCAATGATCAAGCAAAAATCATCATTTTTTAAATCATCTTTTTTTAGCAACATTGTTCAAGGAATTGTGATAATTGTTAGTGTCCTATTATCTTTTTTTTTAGAGCAACAAAGGCAAGAAAATATTATCAGGGAAGAAAAGAATTTTCTTCTTGAAGATCTTACTAAAACACTTGAAGCAGATTTAGATCAAATTGAGACTATACTATTAAATTTAGAAACTTCGGATGAAAATCTAAAAAAACTTTTAGATGATATTAATAATAATCATAATATTCTAACAGACAGACAAGTGACAGAAATATTATTAAAAATACAAATAGGAACTTCATTTTTTCCTCAAGATGGAATTTTCAATCAGTTAATATCCAATGGTTCATTTAATTTGATTGAGAATGATGATTTAAAATCTATACTTTTAAATATGTACACTCACAAAAAAGAGAGGAACTACGCAACATCAATAGAAATAGATAATTTTAACTTATTGTGGAGGAGACAAATTATGGGTAATTTTAGAATTCAATTCAACTATAATTCATACGAGGGAGATTTTTATGGAACTCAGGAATTGGCAAGATTTACTTTTAATAGACCTTATTATTTATCAAACGAACTTTATGGTGCGCTATCTCAATCTAGAATTTATGTTGGCATGTATACAAGATTTCTTAATGATCAAAAAAATGAATACAAAACTGCATTGGCTTTAGCTAGGACTGAAATTGCAGATTAATATTAGTTGCTCCCTTAATCAAAATTATTATACATTTGCATACTCTGCGAAAGTAGCTCAGTTGGTAGAGCATCACCTTGCCAAGGTGAGGGTCGCGGGTTCAAATCCCGTCTTTCGCTCAATTGCTCGAGTGGTGGAATTGGTAGACACGTTGGACTTAAAATCCAATGAGCAGTAATGTTCGTGCGGGTTCAAGTCCCGCCTCGAGTACTAAAAAAATCTTTCTCACGGGGGTTTTAATTTTAAGTTTGTTCTGAACAAATTAACAAAATTTTGTTCAAGCGTAATTTGTCATTTAATTAAATACAAACCAAATAATTTTCTTTTTTGTTTGATATAAATTTAAGTAAAGTAATTTCAATTATAATTTTACTTAAAAAGACATTGAATTCTGTTTCTTACTTTCTGTTAATATTTAAAAAAATTGAAAAAAAGATTCAGTGCTTAAAAAAAATTGTTTAAGTTTGAAATATTATAAAAAAAATGAAATTAGTTACAATACATCATCACATACATTTTGCTTACAGGCGAAGTTAATTTGGTATGTAATTAATTTAAGATATTTAAATAACACCGTCTGATCAATCCTGATGGTGTTTTTTTATTACCATGGGTTTGTTCAGACTCTAAAAAAACTAATTATGGGCAAACTAAAAATTGCAATTCAAAAAAGTGGTAGACTAAATAAAGATTCTTTGAAACTTTTAAAAGATTGCGGCCTTTTCATTAACAATGGAAAAGAGCAATTGAAAGTGGGTGTCAACAATTTTCCTATGGAGATACTGTACTTGCGTAATTCTGATATTCCTCAGTATTTAGAAGATGGAACAGCTGATATAGGAATAATTGGCGAAAATTTGCTAGTTGAAAAGCAAAAGAAAGTTAGTATTGTTAAAAAATTAGGTTTTTCAAAATGCCGAGTTTCACTAGCAGTCCCAAAGAATATAGAATACAACTCACTTGAGTACTTTACCGATAAAAAAATTGCCACTTCCTATCCTTTTACATTGAAAAAATTTCTTGATAAAAATAAAATTAGTGCAGAAATTCACCATATTTCTGGTTCTGTTGAAATTGCTCCTAACATAGGTTTAGCTGACGGCATATGTGATATTGTAAGCTCTGGAAGTACCCTTTTTAGAAATGGTTTAAAAGAAACGCAAGTTATTCTAAGATCAGAAGCAGTATTGGCCAAGTCCTTAAATTTAAAAGAAGATCAACAAGCTATCTTAGAGAACTTTTTATTTAGGATTAATGCAGTACTTAGAGCTAAGAACAGCAAATATATTTTACTGAATGTCCCTAACGAAAAAATAAAAAAGGTATCTAGACTGATGCCAGTATTAAAAAGCCCCACCATTTTACCATTGGCTGATGAAGGTTGGAGCTCCTTACACACTGTAATTGATGAAAGCAAGTTTTGGGAAGTTATTGACGAACTTAAAGCGGCTGGCGCAGAAGATATTTTAATTATACCAATTGATAAAATGGTGATATGAAAACTTACAAAAATCCCAATAAAAATAAATGGACTGAACTCATAAAACGACCTGTTATTGATCAAGTAAAACTGTATAAAACGGTCACAGCAATTGCCCAAGATGTAGCTACAATTGGTGATAAAGCTCTATTTAAATATACCAAGAAATTTGATGATGTTTCATTAAATAAGCTTGAGGTTTGTGAAAAAGAAATTGAAAGTGCAATTTCACAAACACCTCAATCCCTAAAAGAAGCAATTAATATTGCATTTAACAATATTAAAGCGTTTCATAAAGCGCAACAGAATATTGAGACAATAATTGAGACCATGCCAGGTGTTCGATGTTGGAGAAAATCTGTTGCTATTGAAAAAGTGGGACTTTACATCCCTGGAGGTACGGCACCATTATTTTCAACAATTTTAATGCTTGGTATCCCTGCTCAAATTGCTGGTTGTAAAGAGATTATTTTATGTACACCTCCAAATAAAAATAATACTATAAATCCAATCATTTTATACACAGCACAACTTGTGGGTATTACTAAAATATTTAGTATAGGTGGTGCCCAAGCTATTGCAGCAATGGGCTTTGGAACAGAGAGTATTCCTAAAGTTTATAAAATATTTGGACCAGGCAATCAATATGTTACAAAAGCAAAAGAATACGTTCAACAAAATGGTATTGCGATTGATATGCCTGCAGGACCCAGTGAACTTTTGATTATTGCTGATAAAACATGTAATCCTTCTTTCGTGGCATCTGATTTACTTTCACAGGCTGAGCATGGTGAAGACAGTCAGGTTATTTTATTGAGTGACAGTGAAAAAATAATAGAGACATGCATTAGTGAAGTGTATTATCAAATTGAACGATTGACAAGAAAAGAAGCTGCGATCAAATCCTTAAAAAATAGTAAAGCCATAAATTTAAAAAACATTCAAAAATGCATTGAGTTTAGCAACAGATATGCGCCAGAACATTTAATTATTGCTTCAGAGAAAGCAATAAAATTATCAGATGGTATTGTAAATGCAGGCTCTGTGTTTTTAGGTAATTACAGTTGTGAGTCTGTTGGAGATTATGCAAGTGGCACAAATCATACATTACCCACCAATGGCTATGCTAAAAATTATAGCGGCGTATCTGTGGATAGTTTTGTAAAAAAAATAACCTATCAAGAAATTAACAAGCAAGGAATTCTAAATGTTGGTAAGGCAGTTGAAGTTATGGCAGAAGCTGAAAAATTATTTGCACATAAAAATGCAGTTACACTAAGACTAAAAGATATTCAAAATGATTGAAATTAAGCAATTAATAAGACCCAACATATTGGCTCTCAAGCCATACAGCAGCTCAAGAGAATTGCATTCGGGACGTGAAGGAATTCTCCTAGATGCTAATGAAAATCCATATGGAATGCTAAATAGATATCCAGATCCATATCAGAGAGCACTCAAAAATAAATTAGCAATATTTAAAGGGGTTGCCCAAGAAAATATTTTTTTTGGAAATGGTTCTGATGAGGTCATAGATTTAGCTTTTAGAATTTTTTGCAATCCAACTGTGGACAAAGCCTTAACTTTTTCCCCTACTTATGGAATGTATAGTGTTTCTGCAGCTATTAATAACATTGAATTGATAAGCCTTCCACTTGGGAATGATTTTCAGATTAATATGGATAAACTTAGTACCTACTTCAATGATACAAGAATAAAATTGATATTTATTTGTTCGCCTAACAATCCTACAGGAAATTTAATAAACAATTCAGATATTATGTTTATCATTAATAAATTTAAAGGTATTGTAATTATAGACGAAGCTTATATCGATTTTGCCAATACAGATTCTTTTATCAATTTATTACATAGCCACAATAATCTAATTGTAATGCAAACTTTTAGTAAAGCATGGGGCTTAGCCTCAGCAAGATTAGGAATGGCTTATTCAAATAAAGAAATCATTTCCGTTTACAATCGTGTAAAACCTCCATATAATGTAAGCGAAATGAATCAGCAGGCAGCCATTGATGTACTTGAAAATCTGGAGAACTATAGAGAAAAATTAGCTCTTATTAATAAGGAAAAAGAAAGGCTTAAATCAAAACTCAAAACAATTAATTGTGTTAAAAAAATTTATCCTTCTGATGCAAATTTTTTATTAATTGAAGTAACTGACGCCAACAGATTATATAAATATTTGGTCACACAAAGAATAATAATAAGAAACAGAGATACACAAATTGCAAATTGTTTGAGAATCTCAATTGGTACTGCATATGAAAATGAAAAATTAATAAATGCCTTAAGAATATACATATGAAAAAAGTATTGTTTATAGACCGTGATGGAACACTAGTAGTAGAACCTCCAATTGACTACCAATTGAACAATTTAGAAAAATTGACTTTTTACCCTGGAGTGTTTCAATGGTTGTCAAAAATTGTAAAAGAATTGCAATATGAGTTGGTTATGGTTACAAATCAAGATGGCTTGGGAACAGATGCCTTTCCTGAAGAAACATTTTGGCCTGCTCAAAACAAGATTATTGAAGCGTTTGAAAACGAAGGAATCAAATTTGCTGACGTTTTAATTGATAGAAGTCTCCCTGAGGACAATGCACCTACACGAAAACCAAGAACAGGCTTATTAAACAAGTATATCTATGGAGATTATGACATGCCAAATTCCTTTGTAATTGGAGATAGGACGACAGATATGGAGCTTGCAACCAATTTAAAATCCCAGGGAATATTCATAGGAGATAAAAATCAGGTTGCGGTTTTGTCTACAAAAAAATGGTCTGATATTTATAATTATTTAAAAGTGATTCCAAGAAAAGCAACAGTAAAAAGAACTACCAAAGAAACAAACATAACCGTGAGCATAAATCTTGACGGAGAGGGTATTTCTAAGCTTGATACAGGGATTGGTTTTTTTGATCATATGCTAGAACAGTTAGCCAAGCATGGAAATTTAAATTTGGAAGTTATTGTTAAAGGAGATTTAGAGATTGATAATCACCATACCATTGAAGATGTTGGTATTAGTTTGGGAGATGCTTTTTTAAAAGCATTGGGTAATAAAAAAGGAATTGAACGCTATGGATTCTTATTACCAATGGACGATTGTTTAGCACAAATTGCAATTGATTTTGGCGGACGACCGTGGCTAGTATGGGAAGCTGAGTTTAAAAGAGAAATGATTGGTGAAATGCCTACTGAAATGTTTATGCATTTTTTTAAATCCTTCAGTGATGCTGCAAAATGTAACCTCAATATAAAATCAGAGGGTATTAACGAGCACCATAAAATAGAAGCTATTTTTAAAGCTTTTGCAAGATCACTAAAAATGGCCATTAAAAAAACAAATAACTATAACATCCCAAGTACAAAAGGAAGATTATGATTGCAATTATAAAATATAATGCAGGCAATATTTTGTCGGTTCAAAATACATTAACTAGGCTTGGCTACAAAAGTGAAATAACTAATGAAAAAAAAGCCATATGCGCTTCAGACAAAGTAATATTTCCAGGAGTTGGCGAGGCCAGTTCAGCAATGCGTTATTTAAGAGATAGAGAATTAGATATTGTGATTAGTGATTTGACCCAACCTTTCCTGGGAATCTGTCTAGGACTTCAATTAATGTGTAAATCTAGCGAGGAAGGAGATACAGATTGCCTAGGAATATTTGATACAAGAGTTAAATTATTTCCTCCTGATGATAAAGTTCCTCACATTGGATGGAATTGTTTTGAAACATTTAAAGGACCTCTATTTAAGGACGTAAGTATTCAAGATGATGTGTACTTTGTTCACAGTTATTATGCCGAAAAATGCAAGCATACAGTAGCAACTTGCAATTACGTTAGACCTTTTAGTGCAGCTATGCAAAAAGATAACTTTTATGCCACTCAATTTCACCCAGAAAAATCCGCAGATGTAGGGGCACAAATCCTTAAAAATTTTTTACAATTATGAGACTAATACCTGCCATTGATATCATGCAAGGACAATGCGTAAGACTCTCAAAAGGAGATTTTAGCACCAAAAAAGTTTATAACTCCAATCCCTTAGAGGTTGCTAAATCATTTGAGGAAAATGGAATTAAAAACCTGCATTTAGTTGATTTAGATGGAGCAAAATCCAAACACATTGTCAATTACAAAATATTAGAAAGCATATGTACTAAAACTAACTTAAATGTTGATTTTGGTGGAGGTTTAAAATCTGATAATGACTTAAAAACTGCTTTTGAAAGTGGTGCGCGTCAAGTTTCAGTCGGAAGTGTCGCTTTAAGACAACCCGAAATATTTGAAAAATGGTTGCAGAACTATGGTAGTGATAAGATTATTTTAGGAGCAGATTGCAAAGACCGAAAAGTTGCCACTTTAGGATGGATGGAAACTTCAGAAATAGACGTGATAAGTTTCATAAAAAAATTCGAACAAAAAGGAATTTCTTATGTTATTTGTACGGATATTAATAAAGATGGGATGTTAGAGGGAACCTCTAATAACTTATATAAGAAAATTGTGGACGAAACAACTGTGAAATTGATTGCTAGTGGGGGTGTTTCCAATATTGATGACCTAGTTAAATTAAAAGCATTAGGATGCGAGGGTGTAATTATTGGCAAAGCCATTTACGAGGAAAAAATCACGCTAAAACAACTACAAGAATTATGTTAAAAAAGCGCATTATACCTTGTTTAGATGTCAAAAATGGCCGAGCTGTTAAAGGGGTAAATTTTGTTGATATGAAAGATGCGGGAGATCCAATTGAGCTAGCCAAGACTTATATTAATCATGGTGCTGATGAACTTGTTTTTTTAGACATTACAGCAACTGTTGAGTATAGAAAGACATGGACTGATTTGGTAAAGAAAATTGCATCTGAAATTAATATTCCATTTACAGTAGGCGGAGGAATTAATAATGTAGAAGATGTCAGTGCATTGGTTAAAGCTGGAGCCGACAAAGTAAGTATCAACTCTGCGGCCGTATACCAGCCACTACTAATAACAGAAATTTCTCAAAAGTTTGGAAGTCAGTGTACTGTGATTGCTATTGATACTAAATTTGAAAATGGACAATGGTGGGTATTCACCCATGGAGGAAGAACATCTACTTCTTTAAAAACAGTTCAATGGGCTCAAAAAATTGAAAAATTAGGCGCAGGAGAAATTTTACTTACATCTATGAACAATGACGGAACAAAAAATGGATTTGCAGTAGACATAACACGTGAAGTCTCTAGTGCTGTTAATGTACCTGTAATTGCTTCTGGAGGGGCTGGAAAGAAACAAGATTTTAAAGATATTTTTAAACAAACTACAGTATCGGCAGCTTTGGCTGCCAGTATTTTCCACTTTAACGAGATTTCAATTAAGGAACTAAAGACCTATTTAAATAATCAACAAATACCCATAAGAATATGACTATAGATTTTAAAAAAGGAAATGGATTAATACCTGTTATCATTCAACATCACGCAACTTTACAGGTACTGATGTTGGGTTATATGAATAATGTGGCATTCAATAAAACTAAGGAAGAAAACAAGGTTACTTTTTACAGTAGAAGCAAAAAAAGATTATGGACAAAAGGGGAAGAATCGGGTAATTTTTTAAATGTAATAAATATGCAAATAGATTGTGATAACGATACCTTGCTTATTAAAGCCAATCCTGAGGGCCCTACTTGCCATACAGGCAGCACCTCTTGCTTTAGACAAGAAACTTCCAAAGGGTTTGTATATGCTTTAGAGGATATTATAAATAAACGTATTTATGAGGCAGATAAAAATTCTTACACCTATAAATTATTCAATAAAGGCATTAAAAAAGTAGCACAAAAGTTGGGTGAAGAAGCCATTGAATTAGTTATAGAATCAAAAGACGATGATATCAACCTATTTAAAAATGAAGCAGCTGATTTATTATACCACTATTTAATTTTATTGAAAGCTAATGGCTTAAGTTTTGAATCAATAGAAGAGGTATTAAAAAAAAGGAATAATTAGACACTATATTAACAAATAACAATAATTAATTTAATTTGTTACTGGCTTAAAAATGTAAAGGATATATTTTTTTCAACAGTTTCAGATAATGAATAATGTACTGGACAATTAAATGCAGCTCTCTCTAGGATTGTTTTTGTTTTAAGATCGTATTCTTTAGGGAAAGTTATGTCAATGTCAATTCTAGAAATCCTTCTTGGTTTAACTCCCATTGTTTTCCTGACAACTGCTTTAGTTCCCTTGATGTCAACATTATCTTTTTTAACAGCTATTGCCATAATTGTTAATATGCAGCTTGCTAAAGCAGTACAGATCATATCTGTAGGAGAAAAGGTCTGACCAAGTCCATAATTATCTTTCGGAGCATCAGTAATTATTTCAGATCCAGACTCTAAATGAATAGCAGTTGTTCTTAGATCTCCATTGTATTTAATTTCAAATGTGTTCATAATTTCTTTTAATTGTTTCTTTTGCCTTCTTTTTTAATACTTTTTTTGGCCATATCTATATGGACTAGATGATGTTTAGTATGCCATGCGTACATTCCAACGTGCTCATGAAGAAGAATATTTTTATTTCTTGCAGAATGGTAGTAAGTTTTTTTAAATTCATCCTCTGATAAGGTTTTAAGAAGTGTAACCCATTTTGCATGTATACCATCAATGACATTTAAACTATCATTAATATCTAATACATTTGATTCAGTAGTTGTTAAAAAATCACTTACATTATACATTTTCACACTTGGATTATCTTCCAAAAGAGTGTGTTTTGTTCTGATGAATGCATAGGTGTGAGTATCGCAATAATGATGAATAATTTGAGCTATGCTCATCCCCCCATCTCTATATGTTTTTTTTAAATCTGTTTTGTCAAGTCCACTGACATTATTTTTGAGTTTTTGAGAAAATGACTCAAGTGTTTTAATATCTTTAACTGTTCTTGAAAAATTAAAATCAAGAATAGCTTTATATTTTCCGATGGGAAATTTTAGTTTTTCAATGTTTTCTTCCATAATTTTTTGTTAAGATCTGAGTAATCATTAATTAATTTTTCGACTATTTCTTTAGACTCGTCTTTATACTTTATTTCAAAAATTTTTGGTGATTCAATCCATTTTGAAATATGGTCAATATTTTTAAATGAAAATTTGTCAATTACAGCAACACCCTCTCTTTTTAACGCTGCAGCATTAAATTGCTGCTCAATCTGAGCCTCTACAGGCACAACTAGCATAGGTTTTCCCAGAAAAATTGCTTCAGATGTAGTTGCAAAGCCACCAGCACAAACAATTCCATAACATGATGCAAACTTTTTTAAAAATAATTCCTCTGATAAAGGCTCAATATTAAAGTCTGAAATAACTTTTTTTGATTTTGCCTTAGGAGAAAAAATTGTCCATTTTTTTTTCTGAGGCAACTTACTTAAAACATTAATTAATTTGTAAGCAGAATAGGTCGGTAAATAAATAATTATTTCATCACTTTTTGTTGTCTGCAAATTTCTAACCTTATTTCTAATTACAGGAAAAAATATTCTATCTGTATACTTTTTGTAGTGATATCCATATCCAAGATTTGAAGGAATTATATGCCTAATAGCATGTAGTACAACTCTTGAATATTTATTAGGCTTTGGTATATTTTTTAGTCCCATAGAATATTGATTGGTAAGCTCAAAACATTTAATTTTTTTAAATTTAGCTGACCATGCTGAAACAGGTTCAAAATCATTTATGATTAAGTCATATTTATTAATAGGACAAGAAATTATTTCTTTGATAAATCTAATATAGTTATTTAAAAAAATTGTTTTAAACCAATTTACTGCTCCGTTATCGGTGTAGAAAAATGTAAGTCCGTAATAATGATAAATTGGTTCTTCTTCTAATAAAAAATCATTCTTTGGACCACTTGTAATAATATCAATATCTGCTATTTCTCTTAGTCTAGGTATTATACTTTGAGCTCTAGCAAGGTGCCCATTACCAGTTGTTTGGATTGCATAAAGAATTTTCATTTATCCTTGAGAATTTTAAACTCTGCAATAATATCTTTGAAGAGCTCCTTATTGGTCATTTCAATTCTTGAATCTATATCTTCTTTATTTTTTATTTCAGCTCTTTCGTGCATATATATTGACCATTTATTATCTGCATACTCAAGAGAAGAAAGACTTTCTAACCAATCTCCAGAATTCATATAAATTACTTCTTCACCATTGATCTTAAATGATTCAATTTTGGGTGTATGTATGTGCCCACAAACCACATATTTATATCCATTTTTTTGAGCTATTTCAGCTGCTTTCAACTCAAAATTGTCAAAATATTGAATAGCTTTTTTAAGATTTGTTTTAATTGTTTTTGAAAAATTTAATCTTTGTTTACCCAAATGTCTCATGATTTTTTTATTTACCCAACTGTTTAATATAATCATATAATCATAAACCAATCCAGCCATTTTTGTTATCCATCTAGTTTGAATTGAAAAGTCAAAAACATCTCCATGAAATATCCACACTTTCCCTTTTTTGGTATTTAAGACAACTTGGTTTACTATTTGAAAGTTTTGAATTTGAAAATTTAAAAACTTTCGCAATAATTCATCATGGTTTCCTGTAACATAATAAATTTCTTTACCCTGAGAAATCAAATCAAGAAAATATTTGATAACCTTCATGTGTGAAGGAGGCCAAAAGCGTTTGTTAAAAAGCATGATATCTATAAAATCACCGTTTATAACAATTTTTTTTGCATTAATTGTTCTTAAATAATTTAAAACTTCATCTGCTTCAGAACTATATGTTCCAAGATGTAAATCAGATATGACAAGAATGTCTAAGTTTCGCTTCACAAGTATTCAAATATAAGTAAAGAAAATATGATCAAGTAAAGGATTGTTATAGGGTTTCTATAAAATCTTTAAATGATTTACCATGTATAATTAGAAAATTATCTTCAAATTCTTTTCTTGTTTTAAATCCAGATAATTCCCAAATTTTGCTCAAAATAACAGGATCCTTTGAAGCCAAAGAATTTGCTAAAGTTAATGCATATTTTACTTTAGTGCGATTAATTTTTGAGCTAACTGATTCGATAGTTGGTTAATTTATTTACAATATAAAAAAAAAAAAAGCAAATTTTACATGAATGCCTGAAGCTTCATCGCTAAACCTTGATCACCTTTAATTTTGAGCTTACCACTCATTACAGCCATCATTGGATTTATTTTTCCGTTTTTTAAGTCTTCCATTAGAGATCCAGCCATCGTTATTGTGCAATCTGCTTCCATATCTTCTAGTAAAATTTTATTTTCTGAACCTGTTCCGTCTATGCAAATAGAGTTTCCATCTATTTCAAATTTAATAGTTCCTCCGATTGGAGCAGCATTTTTAGCTTTTGATTGAAAATTCGCAAGTATGTTTTCTTTATCCATAATTTTTTGTTAAGTGTGTAAAGATAATAATTAAAATAATTTTATTTAGATTAGCAGTTATAATAAAAACTATGAATTATAAAGTTAAAAAAGCTGCAGTTCTTGGGTCTGGAGTGATGGGTTCCGGAATAGCATGCCATCTTGCAAATGTTGGTATTGATGTTTTAATGTTAGATATTCAGCCTAATGATAAGTCAATCAAAAATAAAAATATTATTGCTGATGAATCATTAAATAATGCAATAAAATCAAGGCCTAATCCATTATATAAAAAACAATATATTAATCGAATTGTAACAGGAAATTTTGATGATGATTTTGAAAAGATTAAAGATGCAGATTGGATAATTGAAGTAATAGTTGAAAACCTTGAAATAAAGAAAACTGTCTTTGAAAAAGTTGAAAAACACAAATCTATTCATGCTTTTGTCACTTCTAATACTTCAAGTATTCCAATATCCCTTTTATGTGAAGGAAGATCAGATGACTTTAAATCTAAGTTCTGTGGAACACATTTTTTTAATCCCCCAAGATATTTAAGATTATTTGAGGTAATTCCT
>CAJPUS010000026.1 GCA_905380995.1 uncultured Flavobacteriaceae bacterium | reverse complement strand
ACTATTAAATATTGTGAGTTGTTAGTATCCTGATACTCATCTACTAAAATATATTTAAATTTCTCTTGGTATTTTGCTAATACTTCTGGGTAATTGTTTAACAACTCATTTGTTTTCATTAGTAAATCATCAAAATCCATTGAGTTTGACTTAATCAACCTTTCAGTATACTCTTTGTATATATTTCCAGTCTCAGGTTTTCTCGATAAATTATCAGATTCAACTAGCTCATTATTTGCAAAGTATCCATTTACTGTTATGAAATTATTTTTCAATGAGGAAATCCTATTTCTAATTGATTTTGCCCTATATACATCTTTATCTAAGGCTTTTTCTTTAATTATAGAAGATATTAGTCTCTCAGAGTCCTGAGTATCATAAATCGTAAAATCAGAGGTAAAACCAATCTTATGGGCTTCAAATCTTAAAATTTTAGCAAAAACTGAATGGAATGTACCCATCCATATATTTTTGGATTCACTCTCCCCTATCATTGACGAAATTCTTAATTTCATTTCTCTTGCAGCTTTATTAGTAAATGTAAGAGCTAATATTTTAAAAGGATCAACCCCGTTCTCAACGAGGTGTACAATTTTATAAGTTAAAACTCTAGTTTTTCCTGAACCTGCACCAGCAATTACCATTGAAGGACCGTCTATTTTAAGGACAGCATTTAATTGAGCTTCATTAAGATCTTTCAGGTAAGATTTGTTATCTTCTAACATTGTTATAAATTTAAGTAATTAATGAATTTTAATTACGGATAAATCACATATTAAAACAATACTTATGAAGAATTTATCATTAGTCCTTTTTTGCATTAGATTTTACAGGTAGTGAATACTGATTTTCTAAATCAATCGATTGAATTTGTTAAAGGTGTAGGACCTGTAAGATCTAAATTACTCGGTGAAGAATTAAACCTGAAAACAATAAAAGATCTCATAGATTTCTATCCATTTAGGTATATAGATAGATCCAGATTCTTTAAAATTGAAGAAATACCAAAGAACCAATCAGAAGTTCAAATAATTGGAAAGATAAAAAGTATTAGAAGAACAAAAGTCCGTTATCGAGATAGACTAAATTGTGAATTATACGATGATACTGGTAAAATTGATTTAATATGGTATAGAGGATTTAATTGGGTAGAGGAATCTTTTAAAATTAATGATGAGTATGTTGTGTATGGAAAGGTTACATGGTTTGGAAATAAGCCATCGATTGCTCACCCTGAAATAAAATCTAAATCTAATTTTAATAGAAATGTTCCTCGAAGATTACATGGTATCTACTCATCAACTGAAAGACTCGTAAATGAAGGAGTTACTCAAAAATATTTTATTAAAATAATCTACAATGTTTTAAACTCAATACAAAATCATATTAAAGAAAATCTTTCATCATCTATTCTAGAAGAGTTTAATCTTATTGATAGATATAAGGCAATTGTTAATATCCACCTCCCAGAATCACAAGAATTACTTACTAAGTCCACAAAAAGATTAAAATTTGAAGAATTATTTTTTAATCAATTAGGATTTCAACTGACAAAGAACGATAGAATTGAAAAACTAGATGGTTTTAAGTTTGAAAAAGTTGGTTATGTTTTAAATGAATTTTATAAGAATACTTTACCATTTGAATTAACTGGCGACCAAAAAAAAGTTATTAAGGAGATAAGAAATGATTTTCTTAATGGTAAACAAATGAATAGGTTACTACAAGGTGATGTTGGCTCAGGAAAGACCATAGTCTCACTAATGGTCATGTTAATTGCAATAGACAATGGTTTTCAGTCATGTATTCTTGCTCCTACTGAAATTTTAGCAAATCAACATTATAAATCACTTAGTGAGTTATTAATTGATTACGATGTCGAGGTTGATCTTCTGACTGGCTCCTCAAAAACAAGAGAAAGAAATTTAATTCACTCGAATCTTTTAAGTGGTAAAACAAATATTTTAGTAGGGACACATGCAATATTAGAGGATATTGTTAAGTTTAAAAATTTAGGATTAAGTATAATAGATGAACAACATAGATTTGGTGTTGCACAAAGAGCTAAACTCTGGAAAAAGAATAATCCTGCTCCTCACATATTAGTCATGACTGCAACTCCAATTCCAAGGACTCTCGCAATGAGTTTATATGGAGATCTAGACATATCATATATTAAGGAACTCCCACCTGGAAGAATAACCACAAAAACCGTACATAAATATGATAGAAATAGACTAAGTGTATTTAAATTTTTAAAGGATCAAATTAATAAAGGAAGACAAGTTTATTTAGTTTACCCTCTAATAAATGAATCAGAAAAATTAGACTATAAAGATTTAATGGATGGTTATGAAAGTATCGTTAGAGAATTCCCTAGACCAGATTACCAGGTAAGTATAGTACATGGAAAAATGAAAGCTAAAGATAAGGACTATGAAATGAAAAGATTTATTAACCAAGAAACTCAAATATTAGTTTCTACCACAGTAATTGAAGTAGGAGTGAATGTACCAAATGCTTCTGTGATGGTTATAGAAAGTGCCGAAAGATTTGGATTATCACAATTACACCAATTAAGAGGAAGAGTTGGAAGAGGTAATGATGAAAGCTATTGTGTTTTAATGACAAAAGATAAATTATCCGAGGATTCAAAACTAAGAATTGAAACAATGGTCAAAATAAGTGATGGATTTAAACTAGCTGAAGTGGATCTAAAACTTAGAGGTCCAGGAGATATGCTTGGAACTCGTCAGAGTGGAATGTTAAAATTTAAGCTAGCAGATATTGTATATGATATAGAAATACTTAATAATGCTCGAAATTCAGCAGTTAAAATATTAAAAACTGATCCAAGACTTAATAAAATTGAAAATTTACCTATAAGAGATGAAATCTACTCTTCTTCAAATTCCAAGAATTTATGGAGATATATTAGTTGATTAAGTATATTTGTTATGTAAAATAATCCCGTGAAAATATCGATAAACTGGCTTAAAGAATACGTTCAAACTGACTCAAACCCGATTGAAATATCTGAAATTTTAACAAATTTAGGATTAGAAGTAGAAAAAATTGAATCATTTGAATCTATAAAAGGAGGTCTAGAGGGAGTGATTGCTGGAAAAGTAATTGAATGTGTTAAACATCCAAATGCTGATAGATTGAAGTTAACTTCAATTGATCTTGGAAATAATCAAATTTCAGAAATAGTTTGTGGTGCACCAAATATAGAAAAAGGGCAAATTGTACCTGTTGCAGTCGTTGGTTCAAAAATATACACAAATGAAGGGGTTGAAATAAAAATTAAAAAGTCAAAAATTAGAGGTGTTGTTAGTAATGGAATGGTATGTGCCGAGGATGAAATTGGATTAGGTGATTCACATGACGGCATAATGGTTTTAGACAAAAAGATTATACCTGGCACTCCTTTAAGTGAGGTATTTAATGTTGAGAATGACAATATTCTTGAAATTGGTTTAACACCTAATAGATGTGATGCTATGTCACATTATGGTGTAGCAAGAGACTTAAAAGCATATTATGATTATAAATCCATCAAAAGTAGAATTAATCTTCCATCAATTAGTTCTTTTGAGTCAGTGAATATAGAGGAGGATTTTTCTGTAATTGTAAAAGATAAAGATAAATGTCCTTTTTACTCAGGTATAATTATTAAAGATATTGAAGTCAAAAAATCTTCAGAAATTGTTCAAAATAAATTAAAATCAATTGGTTTAAAACCAATCAATAACATAGTAGATATAACAAATTATGTTATGCATGAAATAGGGCAACCACTTCATGCATTTGACTTTGATAAATTAAATAATATAAACGTTAAATCTCTAAAAGCAGGAACCAAGTTCAAGACTTTAGATGATGAAATAATTGAACTTAGCAAAGATGATTTAATGATTTGTTCTGAAGACATACCACTATGTTTAGCTGGCATTTATGGTGGATTAGATTCTGGAGTATCAGACTCGACAAAAAACTTATTTTTAGAGTCAGCTATTTTTGATTCAGTAACAATTCGAAAATCATCAAAAAAACATCAACTTTATACTGATGCGTCTTATAGATATGAAAGAGGGGTTGACCCTGAAAAAGTTATTTATGCTTTAAAAAGAGCCGCAAACCTAATTAAAAAAGATAACCCTGACTGTATTATCTCAGGTGTGTTTTCAGAGGACAATCTTAAGTTTGGAAAGAAGGATATCTACTTAAGATATGAAAAAATTGAAGATGTATGTGGAAAAAAGATTAATCATGAAAGTATTACGCAAATCTTAAGCTCTCTTGATTTTGAAATCAATGGAATTACAAAGGATGGAATTAATGTTATTGCCCCTAACTATCGTCACGATGTTTACAGGGAAATAGATGTAATTGAAGAAATACTTAGAGTGTATGGGTATAATAATATTAATACTGAAAATAAAATTTCAATGTCTATTCCTGAAATTGGTAAAAATAGAATTAATGTAATGGAAAATATTATTTGTCAATCTCTTGTTGGAAACGGGTTTAATGAAATTATGAATAATTCCATTTGCTCGCCATCAATAAATGATAAGTTTAGAAATACACCTGTGAGAATATTAAATCCTCAGGGGACTGAATTATCCAACTTGAGAACCTCTCTTATCCCAGATGCACTTGAGACAATCAAACATAATTCCAATAGACAAAATAAAAGTCTTAAATTATTTGAGATTGGAAACAACTACCAAGTTATTAAAGATGATCAATTTGAGAATAAAAGACTTAATGTTGCTATCATAGGAAATGTCTTTGAAGAAAATTGGATAACAGATTATACAGAAAATAACTTTTATTATCTAAAGGGTATTTCCAAAAACTTATTAGATAAGCTTAGTATCTCAAACTATAAATACGAAATAGATCAAGATGATAATTTTGAATTCAAACTAAATATAATTTCTAATAAAAAAGATATTGGTTTTATAGGTGAGCTTGATATAAATTATACTAAAACCTTTTCCATTGATGATAAAGTTCACATCTTAAATTTAGATTTAGATAAAATAAGGCTTAAAAGTTTCAACAATAAATTTGAGGAATTATCAAAATTTCCATCATCTAGAAGGGACCTCTCTATGATTTTAGATAATCATGTAAAATTTGAAGATATAAAGACAATCGCATACAAATTAGAAAGTAAAATACTAAAAGATGTAAATCTTTTTGATGAATATAAAGGAAAAAATATTGGAGATAAAAAAAAATCTTTTGCTGTTAGTTTCACCTTTAATGATTCGAAAAAAACTTTAACTGATAAGATAATTGATAAAGTGGTAACTAAGTTTGCAGATGCATTTAAGAGTGAACTTGGAGCAATTATAAGAGATAAATAAATTAGTCATAAAGTTTTTCTCTTTGATTAATTATTTTTTCATCAACAATGTATTCACTAAAAGGAAGATAACTATCAATAGCTCCATTAGGTGTTATCTCGATGATACGATTTGTAACAGTCTCAGCAAATGCTCTATCATTAGTACTTAAAAGTACAGTACCTTTAAAATTAATAAGCGAATTATTGAAAGCAGTAATTGATTCTAGATCAAGATGGTTAGTAGGTTCATCAATTAAAAGTACATTAGGTTTTACCATCATAATTTTGGACAACATACATCTAACCTTTTCACCTCCAGAAAGAACATTACATGATTTTAAGGCTTCATCCCCACTAAAAAGCATTCTTCCAAGAAAACTTCTTATGAATAGTTCTTCTCTTTCCTCCTCATTATTTGACCATTGTCTAAGCCAGTCAACAAGAGATAATTTTTTTTCAAAAAAAGAACTGTTATCCATAGGTAAATAACCTGAATTAGTTGTAACCCCCCAATTATATGACCCAGAAGTTTGTTCTAAATTTCCAGAAATACAATCATAAAATAAATTAATAGATCTCGAATTTTTAGATAATATAAGAACTTTCTCACCTTTATTTAAATTTAGACTAATATCATTAAAGTAAACATCCCCATCTTTTTCATATGAAAGAGATTTAAGTTCAAGTATTTGATCACCCGCTTCTCTTTCTTGCTCAAAGATTATTGCAGGATATCTTCTACTAGATGGTTTTATCTCTTCAATATTTAGTTTCTCAATCATCTTTTTTCTTGCAGTCGCTTGTTTGGACTTAGCAACATTGGCAGAGAATCTAGATATAAATTGTTGTAATTCTTTTTTCTTTTCCTCAGCTTTTTTATTTTGTTGTAATTTTTGCTTGGAGACTAATTCACTAGATTGCTGCCAAAAAGTATAATTGCCTGAAAAATGATTAATTTTACTAAAATCAATATCAGAAGTATGAGTACATACAGCATCTAAAAAAAATCTGTCGTGAGAAACAACAATTACAGTATTTTCAAATTCATTAATAAAGTTTGTAAGCCACTCAACTGTATTATAGTCTAAATCATTAGTTGGCTCATCCATAATCAAAACATCAGGATTACCAAACAAACATTGTGCTAATAAAACTTTCACTTTTACTTTTTGATCAATAT
The DNA here is from genome assembly GCA_905380995.1 of uncultured Flavobacteriaceae bacterium. Lineage (GTDB taxonomy): Bacteria > Bacteroidota > Bacteroidia > Flavobacteriales > Flavobacteriaceae > Marisimplicoccus. Next base: position 4,896 of record CAJPUS010000026.1, on the reverse strand, counting down.
CATTCATCGAGTTATGGTGAATTTCCTCTTTAATTCCAAGACTTGAAAGAAGAAAGGCAGCATCTGCATCAGCATTCCAACCATTCATTTCTTCAAATGAGGCTTGAAGCTCTCCCACTCTATCTGCATCTTTATCAGAAAAATCTTCTTTTGCATAAATGGAATCTATTTCACTTTTTAATTCAAATAATTTTTGATTTCCAAGAATTACTGCTTCTAATACAGAATTCCCATCATATCTATTATGATTCTGTTCTAATACAGATAATCTTTTTCCCGGCTCAAGAAAAACTGATCCAGTATTAGGTTCTAAATCTTTAGATAAAATTTTCAAAAAAGTAGACTTACCTGCACCATTAGCTCCTATTATTCCATAACAATTTCCGGGAGAAAAAGTTATATTTACTTCATCAAAAAGTAATCTTTTTCCAAATTGGAGCGATAAATTGGATACTGATAACATAAATATGCGCAAAAATAGTAAGTTGAAATTTCTAAAACTAATTATAATAGTTTTTATTTTATTTTTTTCAATTTCATGTAATGATGATAATCAAAGTAATAGTTTTTTCCTAGGAGGAGAGATTATAAATCCATCCTCTAGCTATGTTAACTTTTATTACAATAATATTAAAATTGACTCTATTGAGTTAGATGCTCAAAATAAATTTTTTAAAAAAATTGAAAATATAGAACCTGGAATATATAGAATTGAACATGTGCCAGAAAATCAAAATATTATAATTGAAAATGGAGATAGTCTTTGGATTAGGGTAAATGTTGAAGACTTTAGAGAATCATTAACATTTAGTGGCAGAGGATCATCAAAAAATAATTTTTTAGCTGATATGTCAATATTAGATGAATCTGAAACTGAATATATATCTGAAATATACTCTCAAGAAAGTAACATATTTAAAAGTGCGATTGATTCTCTTATGCGAGAGAAGGAAATAATTTGGGAACTTTTTGACAAAACTGTTAATCAAACAAGTCTCTCAAAAAATATAACTAGATCAAGTATCAAATATAATTACTTCAACAAACTAGAAAGATATGCACTGCTTAGAGGCAAAGACTGGAATAAAACCAAAAGGAAAAAATACTTTAGCTACAGAAACAGAGTCAACTTAAATGATTCTGATCTTTCACTTTTTGAGCCTTATATCACCTACCTAATGAACTATTTTAATGAAAAAACATTAGACAGTGGAAAAGTTTATTTCTATGAAAAAAATAATACAGATTTCAATATTAAAAAACTTTTAATTATTGATTCGCAAATTACTGTGCAGCTTTTAAAAAATAATCTAACAAGAGCTACAGCAATTGAAGAAATACTGAATTTCAGAAATAATGATTATCATGATGAGTTTATTGATTATTACAATTATGTAAACTCATCTGAACAATATTTAAATGAAATAACAAAATTATACAGAGATATTGAAAAAATGAAAAAAGGAAATTCACTTCCAAATATTGAAATTATTGACTTCAAAGGAATAATTAAATCTAGTTTAAATGAACTAAAAGGGTCAAAGTCATTAATTTATTTCTGGTCTCAAACCCAAATGAATCATTATAGAAGAACAATAAGAAGAGTAGAAGAGTTAAAACAGGAATATCCAGATTATAGATTTGTAGGTATATGCATTCAACCATATACAGATATGGTAAGTCAAGCCCAAAACATATTAAATCTTGACTTATCAAATCAATTTTCATTTAAGGACTTTGAAACCTCTAGTAAAGACTGGGTCTTAACATTTTTAAATAAGACAATTATAACTGATCAAAAAGTAAATATTATAGATGGGTTTAGTAATCTTTTTACAAATGAGGTTGAGACTATTTTAAAAGAAAATTAATTTCCTTTTTTATGGTCACTTAAAAATTTAGCTAATCCAATATCAGTTAGTGGATGGTTTAGTAATCCTTTAATAGCAGATAATGGACTTGTAATAACATCTGCTCCGATCTTGGCACAATCTATTATGTGCATAGTGTGTCTTATTGAAGCGGCTAATATTTCAGTTTTATAATTATAGTTATCATAAATATCTCTTATATCAGCTATTAAGTCTAAACCATCAGTAGAAATATCATCAAGTCTACCAATAAATGGTGAAACATATGTAGCGCCGGCTTTTGCTGCTAACAAGGCTTGACCTGAAGAGAATATTAATGTACAATTAGTTTTTAATCCTTTATCACTGAAATATCTTATTGCTTTCACTCCTTCTTCGATCATAGGCACTTTAATTACTATTTGTTTGTGAAGCGATGCCAATGCTTTACCCTCTTTAATAATTCCACCATAATCAACTGATATTACCTCTGCAGATACATCACCATCCACAATGTTACATATTTTTAGATAATGTTCAATAATATTTTTTTCACCCGTTATACCTTCTTTTGCCATTAAAGACGGATTTGTTGTTACACCATCAAGAATTCCCATATCTTGAGCTTCTTTAATTTGATCAAGATTAGCAGTATCAATAAAAAATTTCATAGTATTTAGTTATATAATTTCATTATAATTTTTTGAAAAAACTTATCTGGTAATAGACTTTTTAGTGTAATTTTCTTTTCAATAAATCCACCAACAAGGTAATTAATTTTTGGTTTGTTTTCTTTAATAATTTTCAACACTAAACTTGCAACTTCAATTGGATCTCTAGCGTGACTCATTTTTCCATTCACACGATTAATAATTTTTTTATAATCATCGTAGTAGGGAGAATTTTTAGGATTTGAAGAGTCCCTTCTATTATTTAAAATTTCTGTTTTGTAATCACCAGGAGCGATATTAACTACATTAATATTAAACTTTTTCAATTCAATATTAAGGCTTTCTGCTATAAGTTTAAACGAAGCTTTTGAAGCACAATATGCACTCCTAAATGGCAATCCTAAATAACCACCAATTGAGGTAATATTTATAATTAGACCATTTTTTTTTGATCTCATGTGAGGAAGAACTGCTTGTATTAAATTTAGTTGACTAAAAAAATTTGTTTCAAAGACTTTTTTTACATCATCAATTTTTATCATTTCCGTTGGTCCTGTTATGTTAATTCCTGCATTGTTTATAAGGATATCAATATTACCATGTTCTAAAACTAATTTATCAACTTTAATTCTTGATTCCACATAATTATTTATATCAAGATTTAAAGTCAGGTAATCAGAATTAATTTTGTCAGCATTTCTTGATGTCCCAATAACAGTATATCCTTCAGAGTGTAGTTTTTCAGCAATGGATTTTCCGAAACCAGAGGATGTTCCCGTAATTAATATTACTTTACTCATTATTTATTAAATATATTAGTTATAAATTTAATTCATGAAGCATACTATTGTTTTTTTCTTTTTTTTGTTATTTCTAGAATGTGATACGAATCTGAACAGTGGATTCAAAATGCAAGTCAGATCCTTAAACGAAAGAATTTCAATTGGTGATGAAATTTCTATTAATGTTACTTCTACAACTGATAAAATCATTGATTCTTTACGTTACTATATTAATGATAAAATTGTTACTAGCAAGGTTAAATTAATTGATTATAAAGTTGGAGAAAATAAAGCATATGTTGAAATATTTTCAAACAACGAAAGGTTTTTAATTAATAAAAAATTTGATGTTTATTCAAACATAGAACCCGAGATAATGAGTTATAAAATAGTAAATGAATACAAACATGATGAGAATGCATATACTCAAGGACTTGAATTTTATAAAAACCAATTATATGAAAGTACGGGATTGAATGGAAAATCAACTCTGAGAAAATTAGATTACAAAAGTGGTGAAGTATTAAAAATAATTAATCTAGATTATAAATATTTTGCAGAAGGCCTTACTATTCTTGATAATAAAATATATCAGCTTACTTGGAAAAATAATATTGGATTTATTTATGATCTGGATTTTAATAAAATTGGAACATTTAGTTATGATAAAAGTAAAGAGGGATGGGGTTTATGTAATGATGGAGAATTTATTTACAAATCAGATGGAACCAATAAAATTTGGGTATTAGATCCCATAAATCTTAATGAAATTAGATTTATTGAAGTTTTAACTGATAAGTCAAGAATTAAAAATATTAATGAATTAGAGTTTATAAATGGAAAGATTTATGCTAACACATATCAATTTAACCGCGATGTTGTAATAGTAATTAATCCATCAAATGGTGTTGTAGAGAAAGTAATTGATTTTTCAGGAATACGAGATAGAGTTACTCAGAAGCCTGATTTGGATGTCATGAATGGTATCGCATTTATTAATGAAAAAATATTTGTTACTGGAAAAAACTGGGATAAACTTTTTGAGGTTGAAATAGTCACTAAATAGTTGAGAATAAAGGTCTGTCAATCATGTAAGATTCAACCTTTTTACTTATGTCAGCTAAAACCTCATTATTTTCATTGTAATGTATAGATGAATTAATTGATTCCGCGACAAAATCCATATCGCTTTCAACAAGCCCTCTAGTTGTAATTGCAGGTGTACCTATTCTAATTCCACTAGTTACAAAAGGAGACTTATCATCATAAGGAATCATATTTTTATTTACAGTAATATTTGATAAACCTAAAACTCTTTCAGCATCTTTTCCAGATATATTTTTATTTCTCAAGTCTATTAAAACAAGATGGTTGTCTGTTCCACCAGATACTACATTATAACCAAGATCTTTCAAATTATCAGATAATTTTGATGCATTAGAGATTACTTGGCTTATATATTTTTTAAATTGAGGGTCGAGTGCCTCCCCAAAAGCTATTGCTTTTGCAGCTATAACATGCTCGAGAGGACCGCCTTGATTACCGGGAAATATAGCTGAATCAAGTACTGAAGACATTTTCTTCAAACTTCCA
>CAJPUS010000025.1 GCA_905380995.1 uncultured Flavobacteriaceae bacterium | reverse complement strand
TTTACAAACTTCACAATCTAATTCAACATCAGCCATAAATTGCATTTCTATTCTTACAACTCCTTCACCCTTACATTCATCGCATCTTCCACCATCTGTATTAAAGGAAAAGAACTTTGATTTAAAACCTTTCGAAATTGACTGTGGTATCTTTGCAAATAAATTTCGAATATCATCATAAACTTTAAGATAAGTTACTGGATTTGATCTAGATGATCTTCCAATAGGATTTTGATCTATAAATTTGACAGATTTAATTTTATTTAAATTACCTGATATATCAATAAATTTACCAGGTTTAAGAGAATAGTCTCTGAAATAATTTAAAAGTGCAGGGTATATAATTTTTTTAACTAATGTTGATTTTCCACTTCCTGAAACCCCAGTTATCATTGTTAAACATTCAAGCGGAATTTTTACTTTGATGTCTTTTAAATTATTCTCTTTAGCACCATTAATGCAAATATAATAATTTGACTTTCTTCTGGAGTCAGCAGGTTCAATTCTTTCAACCTTTCTTAAATATTTTGAAGTCAGAGTGTCAATCTTTAATAACTCTTTAATATTTCCCTGACCAACAATCTCTCCTCCTAAAGTTCCAGCCATTGGTCCTATATCAATTACATGATCTGCAGATAATATTATTTCTTCATCATGTTCAACTACAATAACAGTATTTCCTATATCTTTTAAATTTTTTAAAATTTTAATTAAGTTATCATTGTCTCTCGAGTGAAGGCCAATTGAGGGTTCATCAAGAATATATGTTGATCCAACTAGGCTACTTCCAAGAGAAGAAGCTAGGTTGATTCTCTGAGTTTCTCCACCAGAAAGTGTATTAGCTTTCCTATTGAGTGTAAGATAGCTTAGTCCAACATTTATAAGATAATTAATCCTATTATTGATTTCCTTTAAAATCCTTTCAGAAACTTCTATTTCGGTGATGCTTAATTTAATTTTTTTAAAAAAATCACTTAAATTATCCATTGGCATTGATAATAATTCAGGAAGATTTTTGTCATTAATTTTAACGTAATATGCCTCTTCTCTTAGCCTACTTCCATTACATTGATTACATAGTGTTTTACCACGGTATCTAGATAGAAGAACTCTATTTTGAATTTTATAATTTTTCTTTTCTAAGTATTTAAAGAAATCGTTAATTCCAATAAAATGTTCATTTCCCTCCCAAATTGTTTTAACCTCTTCTTTAGAAAGCTCATTATATGGTTTATAAATTGGGAATTCAAATTTATCGGCATTATCTATTAACTTTACATAGTATTTTCTAAGTCCTGTTCCTCTCCAAGGAGCAATTGCATCGTCATAAATTGATAATGATTTATTAGGAATTACAAGTTCTTCATCAATACCAATAGTTTCTCCAAACCCATCACAATTTTTACATGCTCCAAATGGATTGTTAAAGCTAAATAGGTGAATGGAAGGTTCTATAAACTTAATTCCATCTGCTTCAAACTTATTCGAAAAGGTTTTCTCGTTATCCGAATCAATGTTATACGTAGAGCAAATACCTTTTCCTTCATAAAATGCTAGTTCCACTGAATCAGCTACTCTAGATTTAAACTCTTTATTTTCATTTACGACTAATCTATCAACAACTAATTTAAAATCAAGCACTCCATTTTTATCTATATCATTTATATTAATAATTTTACCTTCTTTAAATATTCTTACAAATCCTTGTTTTTTAAGAATTTCTATTTTCTCTGTAGATATTTTTTTTGTTGAGGATTCTATTGGGCATAACAATAAAAGTTTTGACTTTCGATCATTTTTTATAACTGAATCTACTACATCTGATGTAGAGTCTTTTCTTACAACCTTTTTTGATCCAGGAGAGTATGTGGTACCAACTCTTGCAAACAAAAGTTTCAAATAATCATAGATTTCTGTTTTTGTTCCTACTGTAGACCTTGGATTTGATGTGTTAATTTTTTGCTCCACAGCTATAGCTGGAGATATACCCTTTATATAATCAACTTTAGGTTTATTTAACTTACCCATAAATTGTCTAGCATATGAGGATAGACTTTCAACATACCTTCTTTGACCCTCAGCATAAAGAGTATCATAAGCCAAGGAAGATTTACCAGAACCAGATAAACCGGTTATAACAGTAAACTTATTTCTAGGAATAACTACGTCAATATTTTTTAAATTATGAAGTTTAGCACCTTTAATAATGATGTTAAATTTGGGGTCAATTTTAGAAAGATCTCTCATTAAAGGTATAAAAATGCAGAATTACTTAATAAATAGATTTGTTATATAAATATAAAAGTATACGATCATATGTAAACCCTCGTTAATATTGATTTTATGCGATTAAAATAATTGAGCAATATATGTATTTATATTGAATTTTGTTGGTGATTATATTGCATATATGTAGTACATTATTAACATTTAACAAAATTTATAGATATTTAGACTTAGAGGCTAAGTTGAATTATTTACCACCTTTTGAATTAAAAGATTAAGATTAAAAATTTAAAATACTACACTTTTTACTTACTCTTAAAATTACATTGTAAGTGGCTCAAAAGTATATCTTGTTGGAACAAAATTATGTTTTTTAAAAATTTGCTGAGTTGATGATTTACCCAACCATTCTTTAAGTTTTAGGGGGTTTACATCAAAAAAAAGCTCTAGAACATTTTGATTATCAATTTTACAAAAAACACATTTTGATGAATCACACCAATCAGAAAACTCAGATTTTAGTTTTTCATAGCCATTAATCTTGAAATCATCAGCATCATTACAACTAGCTGTTAGCATCAGGTTCATATAATTATATTTAATTTATATAAATTTAAATTTAATTAAAATATTAACATTAAGAATTCATTTGTAAATTTTTGTTGAATATGTTGAGCTAAATTAAATGATAATTATTCAAAATATAATTTTTATTTAGTTAATAAGCCTTTAAGTATTACTTAATTAATTTATTAATTAAAGATCTTCTTCCAACAGTTTTTGTGATAATGTCATTATTAATATCCCAACCTCTAGCAGGACAGTATTCTCTTCCGTAAAAAATAATTCTGAGGTGTAATTCATTCCATTTGGATTTTGGAAATATTCTTTTTGCATCTAACTCAGTTTTAGTTACATTCTTACCAGTTGATAAACCCCATCTATACAAAAGTCTGTGAATATGAGTATCTACAGGAAATGCAGGTTGACCAAATCCTTGAGAAACAACTACACTAGCGGTTTTATGGCCTACAGAGGGTAACTCTTCTAATTTTTCAATATCGTCTGGAACGTTACCATGATATTTGTCAATTAAAATTTTTGATAAATTCCATATTCCCTTTGATTTTGTAGGTGATAAACCAACTGGTTTAATAATATTTCTGATCTCCTCAACAGAAAGTTTTATCATATCAAAAGGATTATCAGCTTTACTAAATAGAAATGGAGTAACTTCATTGACTTTTTTATCGGTACTTTGAGCTGACATTAGAACAGCTATAAGCAATGTGTAGGGGTCTTTATGATCAAGAGGAACATTTATAATAGGATAAATTTCTTCTAGTTTATTAATTATGAAATCAACTTTTTCTTTTAGTTTCATTTACTTACTTTTGAAAAAAGAAATTATGTTAAAAATAGGAGATAAGATACCAAATATAAATGTAACAACACATAAAGGTGAAACTATAAATTTTGGACAATTTAAAGGGCAAAAAATTATATTATTCTTTTATCCACGTGCGAATACACCAGGATGTACAGCTCAAAGTTGTAACCTAAATGATAATTATTCCAGATTAGCAGCACTAGGGTATGAGGTAATAGGGGTAAGCCCAGACACAGTTGATAAACAATTTAAATTTGCTGACAAATTTAATTTTAAATACACTCTTATTGCAGATGACTCCAAAGAACTTATCAAAGCTTTTGGTGTTTGGGGTAAAAAAAAGTTTCGTGGTAATGAATATTATGGTGTTTTAAGGACTACTTTTTTAATTAATGAAGAAGGCTTTATTGATAAGGTAATTGAGAAAGTTAAGACAAAGGACCATGCAAATCAAATAATAGAATAATTATTTATATCCAAACATTTTATTTTCAATAATCATTTTAGATATACCTTTTGGAACTTTATCTTCCCATCCTTTATCATTAGTTTTAATTTTTTTTAGAATATCTTTTGAAAAGATTTCTAAAAAGTCATGATTAAACTTTAAATCACGGATTTTGTTATTAACCTTAAAATATTTATAGAATTCTTTCATGTTATCCTCAAGTTTAAGATTATCGGAATTAATTATCTCCCCAGTATCTTTATCAAGCAGAGGATATAGATACACTTTCATATTATTTTTAAAAATATTACCAAAAGCTTCTAGAATTCCTCCTTTTAGGTTATCATAATATTGCTCATCAAATATCTCAATAAAATTACTTACCCCCATTGTAAGTCCTAATTGTTTTTTTGTATATCTAGTTAAATATTGAACTAGTTTATAGTATTCGGAAAAGTTGGAGATCATTACCATATGTCCCATTGAGCATAATAATTTTGCCCTATCTAAATAGTCACTATCATCTATATCACCTGATGAGCTAAGGTTTGATAAGGTTATTTCAAACACAACTAAAGTATCTTCTTTCTTTACTTTTTTTTCTTTTAAAAATTCTTCAAGAGATTTTTTGAACATTTCTTCATTAACCTTTGTCATAGGTCTGTAACTACCTCTTAGAGTTAATATGTTTTTTTTATAAAGAACTTGAGCAGGAAGAACATTGGTTCCGTTTTCATCAAAAATTACGGCATCAGTCATCCCTAATCTAACTAATTCCAAACTTATTAATCTATTATCAACATTTTCAAATAAAGGTCCACTAAAATTAATTGTATCAATTTCTATGGATTCATCATCTATGTGATCGTTTAAGTATTTCATTAATTTTAAAGGCTCATTATGTTTATAAAAAGCCCCGTATATAAGATTTACTCCCATTATTCCAAGTGACTCTTGTTGAAGCTTAGCTTCATTTTGATGAAATCTTACATGTAGTTTAATTTCTGAATATTTATCATTTGGATTTGTTTGAAATCGTATACCCATCCATCCATGACCTTTAAATTTTTTTACAAAGTCAATGGTAGCAACAGTATTGGCATAAACGAAGAAAAACTTATTTGGAAACTCATCTCTTGAAATTCTTTGTTCTAATAATTTCATTTCATGATCTAGCATTTGATCAAGACGATTTTGTGTAACATATCTTTCCTCACCATCTTTACCATAAATACTATCACTAAAACTTCTATCATAGGCACTCATGGATTTTGCAATTGTTCCAGACGCACCTCCAACTCTATAAAAGCCTCTTACAACTTCCTGTCCAGCACCAATTTCAACAAAAGTGCCGTAAATATTTTCGTTTAGATTAATTCTTAGAATTTTATTCTCAATTGAAGGTCTCGCTTCATATTGTTTATCACCCGGTAGAGATATATTCATGAATTTTTTTGTAAAATTACAAAGATTGTTCAATAAATAAGAATAAATTATCATAGATTTATGCGTGATTAAAATAACTTTCTTAGGAACAGGAACTTCTCAAGGTGTACCAGTAATTGGAAGTGACCATCCTGTTTCTTTTAGTAAAGACCCACGTGATAAAAGACTCAGATCTTCAATATTAATTGAGTATAAAAATTTAAGTTTTACGGTGGATTGTGGACCTGATTTCAGACAACAAATGTTAAAAGCTAATTGTAAAAAGTTAGATGGAATAATTTTTACACATGAACACGCTGACCATACTACAGGTATTGACGATGTAAGACCTTTTTTTTTTAGACAAGGAAAGATTCCTATCTATTTGAACAAAAGAGTATTAGATTCTCTTAAAGAAAGGTTTGCATATATTTTTGATCCTAAGAAAAAATATCCTGGTTCCCCAGATTTTGATATAAATATTATTGAAAACAACAAAAGTTTTCAAATATCAAATCTTGAAATTAGTCCAATTGAATCAATGCATTTGAGATTACCTGTTTTTGGATATAGAATTAATGACTTTGCTTATTTAACAGATGTCAAAACCATTTCGGAATTAGAACTTAAAAAATTAAATGGACTTGATGCTTTAGTAATAAATGCATTAAGATTTGAACCACACCCATCTCATTTAAATGTTAATGAAGCAATTGAAATCATTAATTTTATAAAGCCTAAAAAAACTTTTTTTACCCACATTAGTCATAATATGGGTTTTCATCAAGAGGTATGTAAAAAATTACCTAAAAATGTAACTTTAGCCTATGATGGTTTAGTTATAGAGATTGACTAAAGATTAGTCATGTCAATCCACTTGAGTATGTTAACAAGATTCATTTGTGAAATAGTATGGCCAGCATCAAATTTATCAAATACCAGGTTATTGTTTTTTGCTAACAACTCAATATAATTTTCAACAAGACTAATTGGTATAACTTCATCAAGGGTTCCATGTGAGCTATAAATTTCAAGACCCTTGTAGTAATTTAGATCTTCATTCAAATATGATGGATGGATAAAAGAGCTTAAAGGCATTATTCTTCTAAATCTGTTGCTGAAGTCAAGTCCTAATTTCCAACATATACTTCCTCCTTGACTAAAGCCAAGTATACTAACATCTTTTTCATTTAAATTTTCACTTTGAATATGTTTATCTATGTTAGATAGAAGGCTGTCAATACTTTCTTTAATTTCTTTATATCTTTTGTCTAAGTTATTTTCAATAACATCAGAGTAATCAATGTCAAACCATGAAAACCCACCAAAAGGTAATTTAAGTGGAGCCTCAAGTGAAATAATAGTATGAGATTTTGGTAAGTACTGTTCTAAAGAGAATAAGTCCTCTTTATTACTTCCATATCCATGAAACATAAAAATACTTCCAGCATTTTGATTTACATTCTTTGATCTTCTAATTAGGAAGTCTAAGTCCATAACTTATTAAGAGTAAAATTATTACCATTGATTGAGCCGTAAACAATACCTTTATGTTTACTATCTATAAATGCACAGTTTTTAGACGTTGACAGTATGTGATTTTCTGAAAAATTATAATTTTTATCTGGGTTAAATAAAGATAAATTAGCCAACGATCCAATCTCTATTGGATAATCATCTACTTCAAATATTATTTTTTTTCTTGTTAAAATATCAATTGTCTTTTCAAGCGTAAATTGGTTACTCATTAAACCAAACACAGATTCCAAACCTATTGAACCTGATGATGCATCATCAAAAATAATTTTTTTCTTGTCAATATCGAAAGGCTCGTGCATACTCGTTAAATAGTCCAAAGTTCCATCAACCAATCCTTCTTTCAAAGAATTTAAATCAGACACTGATCTTAATGGAGGAATTAATTTATAATTAGTATCAAATTCAGGAATATCTTTTTCGGAAAAAGTAATATGTGCTAGACTAACACTGGCAGTTATGTCAAGATTATTTTTTTTAGCCTCTCTAATTAAATCGACCCCCCTAGAAGTAGTTACATAAGGAATGTGAATTTTACCACCTGAATATCGAAGTATTTCAATATCCCTGAACAAATTTATTGATTCAGATATATTTGGTATTCCTTTTAAACCTAATTCAGTACTAACAATACTTTCATTAAGAACTCCTTTTTTTGACAAGAACTCATCTTGACAAAAAGATATTACTCTACCACCAAATGTTCTTGTGTACTCAAGAGCAATCTTCAAAATTGAAGAATCAACTATAGATTTTTTATAATCTCCAAATCCAACAGCTCCAGCAATTTTCATGTCATATAAAGAAGCTAAATCCGAACCGTTTGAATTATTAGTAAGATTAGCAATTGGATAAATATCAGTTGTAGTGTTTAAAGATTTTTTTCTTAAAAATTCAACCGAGGAATGATTATCAACATGTGGATAACAATCAGGATTTAAAATTATTGATGTAAATCCAGATGAAGCAGCAGTTAATAATCCATTTGAAATATTTTCCCTTTCTTCATAACCTGGTTCTCCAAAACTTACAGAGGTGTCCATCCAACCTCTAGATATATGAAGATTTTCAAGTTCAATCTTATTCTCTGATTTACTGTTAATAGAGTCCGCTATATCAACTATGACACCATTTTTAATTAAAATATCTTTTTTCTTGAAGTTGAAATTACTCTTACTATCTACTATAATTGCGGATTTTATGAGTATACTCATTTAGAAAAGAATTTAACAAAATTAACTAAACTTATTTAATTCTAATATGATAATTAAATTAAAATTTTTCATAAACACCAAGACCAAATAAAGCATAATCATATTTGACTGGATCAATTGGATCCATTTCTCTTAGTTTTGAATCAATTTCCTGAACTGATTTTGAATCATTTTGATTCCTTGATAATAATCCTAAATCTCTTGCTATTCTTCCTGTGTGTACATCTAGCGGAATTGATAATTCAGATTTATTTATTTTTTTCCATATGCCAAAATCAACACCCTTTTCATTGCTTCTAACCATCCATCTTAAATACATATTGAATCTTTTGGCACTTGATCCATCTGTAGGAGAAGGAAGATGTTTCTTTGATCTATCTGGATGGTTTAGGCTAAAAAATATTTTTTTAAATGTTG
>CAJPUS010000024.1 GCA_905380995.1 uncultured Flavobacteriaceae bacterium | reverse complement strand
TCAGAAACTGGTCCCGCAACTACAATTATATCTGGATTGGGTGTTGGAATGATTTCAACTGCCTTACCCATTATATTTATATGTACAGCAATATTGGCTTCCTATCATTTTTCTGGTCTCTATGGAATAGCTATAGCTGCTGTTGGTATGCTAGCTAATACTGGTATTCAATTAGCAGTAGATGCATATGGCCCAATTTCTGATAATGCAGGAGGTATTGCAGAAATGGCAGAATTAGATCCTAAAGTTAGAGAAAGAACAGATAAGCTTGATGCAGTTGGAAACACAACTGCAGCAATAGGTAAAGGTTTTGCGATTGCATCTGCTGCACTAACAGCACTAGCATTGTTTGCTGCATATATGCAAACTGCAGGTATTACTGCCATAGATATTTCAAAACCCATTGTAATGGTTGGACTTTTACTTGGTGCTATGTTACCATTTGTTTTTTCTGCACTTTCAATGAAGGCAGTCGGTAAAGCAGCAATGAGTATGATTGAGGAAGTAAGAAGACAATTTAAAGATTTACCAAAATTAAAAGCAGCTCTTGAAGTAATGAAAAAGTATGACTCAGATCTTTCTAATGCTTCAAAAGAAGATTTAAAAATCTTTAATGATGCTGATGGTGTTGCGGAGTATAGTAAATGTGTTGAAATTTCAACACAAGCTGCATTAAGAGAAATGGTTCTTCCTGGCTTAATGGCCATAACAGTTCCAGTTATAATTGGATTTACCGGTGGTGCAGAAATGCTTGGTGGTCTTTTAGCTGGAGTTACATCATGTGGTGTTTTAATGGCAATTTTTCAATCAAATGCAGGAGGTGCATGGGATAATGCAAAAAAAATGATTGAAGAGGATGGTAGAAAGGGCTCTGAAGCACATAAAGCTGCAGTTGTAGGTGATACAGTAGGAGATCCTTTTAAAGATACATCAGGACCATCTCTAAACATACTATTAAAGTTAATTGCTGTTGTTGCTTTAGTGATAGCACCTCTATTGATAGGTTAGATATAAAGAACTTTTTTAATCGCCTTGATTACATCATCAGAATTTGGTAGCCATTCTTCTAATAGTACAGGTGAGTATGGAGTTGGAGTATCTGCATTATTAACTTTTTCAACAGGTGCATCCAAGAAATCAAAAATATCATTCTGAATTTTATGAGAAATATCTGTTGAAATATTTCCGAAAGGCCAAGCTTCTTCTAAAATAACTAGTCGGTTGGTTTTTTTGACAGATTGAATTACTGTTTTATAATCAATTGGTCTAAGAGTTCTTAAGTCAATTATTTCACATTCAATTCCTTCTTTCTCTAATATTTCTGAGGCTTTAAATGCTTCTTTAATAATTTTTCCAAATGACACAAGTGTCACATCTTTCCCTTTTCTTTTAATATCAGCAACACCAATTGGAAGTGTATACTCTCCCTCTGGTATTTCCCCTTTATCTCCATACATTTGCTCTGACTCCATAAATATAACAGGGTCATCATCTCTTATTGCTGATTTCAATAATCCTTTTGCATCATATGGATTAGATGGTACAATTACTTTTAAACCAGGACAATTAGCGAACCAACTTTCAAATGCTTGTGAATGGGTTGCACCCAGTTGACCAGCTGAAGCTGTAGGTCCTCTAAAAACAATTGGACATGGAAACTGTCCTCCAGACATCTGTCTAATCTTTGCTGCATTATTGATTATTTGATCAATACCCACTAAAGAGAAATTAAATGTCATGAATTCTATAATTGGTCGGGCTCCAACCATCGTTGAACCAACTCCAACACCTGAGAATCCTGCCTCAGATATAGGTGTGTCAATTACTCTAAGTTCACCAAACTCCTCTAACATACCCTTTGATGCTTTATATGCACCATTATATTCTGCAACTTCTTCGCCCATAAGATATATACTTTCGTCTCTTCTCATTTCTTCAGACATTGCCTCACATATTGCTTCTCTAAACTGAACTGTTTTCATATAGAATAATTTTATGCGAATTTAATCATAAAAAGAATATTTCCTATCCTGCACTAATGAGTTTTAAATATTATTTAATTAATTTGTGTCATTATAATTTTACATGGAGTTAATAGAGTTAAAAATTCAAGGAATTTCATATAGTGATAATACATCAGGAGCATTTGCTTTAATACTTCAGGAGATTATTGGAAATAGAAAACTTCCAATAGTTATTGGAGGGTTTGAAGCTCAAGCGATTGCTGTAGGATTAGAAAAAAAAAATAAAACATCAAGACCACTTACTCACGAACTTTTTAAGAAATTTGCAGATAAGTTTGGAATTAAAATTAACTACGTAATTATTAATAAACTTTCAGATGGTGTTTTTTTCTCAAACATAGTATGTGAGGACAATGATAAAGTCATCAAAATTGACTCCAGAACATCTGATGCTATTGCATTGTCATTGAGATTTAATGCTCCCATTTTTGTGAAGAAAAATATTTTAGATGAGGCTGGTTTTGAGGATGATCCAAAGTATTCAGAAGATAGCAGCCATAGTGATAATATATTTTTTGATAGCATAAAAGCAAAAAAAAAATCTATTAAATTAAAAGACATAAAAAAAATACCAACTAATGATATTAAAAAAATGCTTGAAAATAGTATAAAGAATGAAGACTATGAAATGGCTGCAAAACTCAGAGATGAACTTAATTTTAGAAAAAGTATAAAATGAAGCAATACCTTGATTTACTTAAACATATAAAAGATAATGGAGTTGAAAAAAAGGATAGAACTGGAACTGGTACAATAAGTGTTTTTGGATATCAAATGAGATTTAATCTTCAAGATGGATTCCCACTTATTACAACAAAAAAATTACATTTAAGGTCAATCGTACATGAATTAATTTGGTTTATAAATGGTGAGACAAATATCAAATATTTAAAAGATAATGGAGTAACTATTTGGGACGAGTGGGCAGATAAAAATGGTGATCTCGGTCCAGTTTATGGGTACCAATGGAGAAATTGGAACAGTGATGGTATTGATCAACTTAGTGATGTAATCAAATCACTAAAAACAAACCCTTTAAGTAGAAGAATGATTGTTACTGCATGGAATCCTAATATAATTCCAGATATTAAAAAGTCTTTTGAAGAAAATGTGAAAGATGGAAAAGCGGCTTTACCTCCTTGCCATGCTTTTTTTCAATTTTATGTTTCCGAGAACAAACTATCATGTCAAATGTATCAAAGAAGTGCTGATGTCTTTTTGGGAGTACCTTTCAACATTGCCTCATATTCTCTTTTAACACACATGATTGCTCAAGTCTGTGGATATGAAATAGGAGATTTTATACACACATTTGGTGACACTCACATTTATTTAAACCACCTAGATCAAGTTCAGCTTCAATTAACTAGAGAACCTATGCCACTTCCAACATTAAAATTAAATAAAAAGGTAAATAATATTGAAGATTTTAAATTTGAAGATATTGAGATACTTAATTATAATTCACATCCTCCAATTAAAGGTAAAATTTCGGTTTAATAAATGACTAACGAACTCACAATTATTGCTGCAGCCGCAAATAATAATGTTATAGGAAATAACAACAAACTTATTTGGCACATACCAAAAGATTTAAAAAGGTTTAAAGAACTTACATTAAATCATGCAGTAATAATGGGAAGAAAAACCTTTGAATCTCTTCCATACCCATTACCAAAGAGATTGAATATAGTTATAACTAGGAATAATAATTATAAAATTAATGGAATTATAGTTTGTAAAAGTATTGAAGAGGCGCTTTCTCATTGTGTGAATGATTCACAACCATTCATTATCGGAGGAGGAGAAATATATACTCAAACAATAAATTTAGTTGACAAAATTGAGTTAACTCGGGTATACAAAGATTATGAGGGAGATGCATATTTTCCTGAGATTCCTAAAGAAAAATTTGAGTTGGTCAAGAAGGAAACAAATGAATTTAATGCTGATGAAAAGATTATTTATTCATTCCTAACCTACAAAAAAAAATAATATGAAAGCATATGTTTTCCCAGGACAAGGATCTCAAATACCTGGAATGGGGCAGAATCTTTACAATGATGTATCAGATTCTAGATCCTTTTTTAAAAAAGCAAATCAAATTTTAAATTTTAATATTACTGAGTTAATGTTTGATGGTACAAGTGAAGATTTACTTCAAACTAAAGTAACACAACCCGCAATTTTTATTCATTCAGTTATATTAGCATTGACTTCAAAATCATTTAATCCTGATGTATGTGCTGGTCATTCTCTAGGAGAGTTTTCAGCACTTGTTGCTTCAAAATCAATAAGTTTTGAAAGTGGTTTAAAATTAGTTTCAATTAGAGCAAATGCAATGCAAAGAGCATGTCAAATTACAAAGGGAACGATGGCTGCTATTTTGGGTTTGTCAGATGATATTGTTGAATCCTCTTGTAATGATATTAATGGAATAGTTAACCCAGCAAATTATAATTGTCCTGGTCAGTTAGTAATTTCAGGTGAGATTGAGGCAGTTG
>CAJPUS010000023.1 GCA_905380995.1 uncultured Flavobacteriaceae bacterium | reverse complement strand
AGGGATTGAAGCTCCTGATGAATGGATTATTTTAGGTTGTCATCTTGACTCATGGGGTTATGGCGCCACGGATCCAAGTAGTGGAACAGCAATGTTGTTAAGTCTAAGTGAAACACTTGGAAAATTAAAAAAAAGTGGATATTCTCCAAAAAGATCAATTTTAATTGCTCATTGGGATGCTGAGGAGCATGGTGTTATTGGTTCAACTGAATGGGTTGAAGAATTAAAAGATGAATTAAAAGCTAATGGTGTTATTTACATGAATTTTGATGGCGCTGTATCTGGAAAAGGCTTTGGTGCGTCATCAGCTCCAACTCTCAAGAAATTACTAATAGAAACATCAAAAAATGTAAAATATCCATATACCGATCAGACTCTTTATGAATTTTGGAATAAAAATAATCTGAATGAGCCCCCTATTGGAAATCTAGGAGGTGGTTCTGATCACATTGCATTTTACATGCATATTGGAGTTCCGTCAATGAGTGGAGGTGCAGGTGGTCCAAATCTTTATCACTCTAATTATGACAGCTTTAGGTTTTATGAAAAATTTGTTGACCCCGAATTTAAAATGGGGCCAATGGTTGAACACATGGCTGGATTAATGACTCTTAGAATGGCTAATGCTGATTTAATTCCCTATAATCTAAATAGATACTCACAAGATTTAAAAATGCATTTTAAAAATGCCATTGAAAAAATAAAAAATTTTAATGAAAATTTTGAAGGTTTTAAATCTACTAATAGTGCAATTCTGAGACTTGATGAAACCTCAAGAATTTTAACATCAAAAATAAAGTCATATTTGGAGAACGAAAATATCTCAAAAAGAGATTTAAAAAAGCTTAATAAACAATTAATAGCATTAGAAAAGAGCTTTATATCAGATGAAGGAATGTACTTTGGATCCTGGTATAAATCAATTTATGCTTCCTCAGATCCCTTTAGTGGTTATGGAGCATGGATTCTTCCAGGACTAGAATATGAAATTGCACTAAACTCATCTGAAAGATTAGATGAATGGGATTTAAGATACGCTAATGCAATAAATTCACTAGAATTGAAAATGAAAAATCTAATTCAAGAAGTTAATTAATGGAAAAAAATGTTTTTGGAGAAGAGTTACAAACATGTTGTACAAGTCCAATGACTGGTTATTTCAGAGATGGATCTTGTAGAACAATTGATTCAGATAGAGGTACTCACACTGTATGTGCTATTATGACTAATGAATTTTTAAATTTTTCTGCTTCAAAAGGAAATGATTTAATAACTCCAGCACCATATTATCAATTTCCTGGATTAAAAGAAGGAGATAAGTGGTGTCTTTGTGTATCTAGGTGGATTGAAGCAGAAAAAGCTAATATAGCTCCAAAACTAATTCTCGAGGCTACCCATGAGAAAACATTAGAATTTACTTCTTTAGAAGTTCTAGTAAAACATGCGTTTATAAAAACACATGATTAGATCTCTTTATTATTTAATTGAATCTATTTTCTCTTCGATCCTATTTAGTCTAGTTAATATATTCTCAAAATAGTTTTTAGCTTCAACAGGGCAATTATTTAAGAAATGATCTAAAATGTCTTTTTCATTTTTCATATCGTAAATTTAAAAATCTTGAATTAAATAAAGTATGTTTTTTATTATATTAGAATATTATAAAAGATAATACAATTGTTGATATATTGGAGAGATTAAACAAAGAAATTAAAAACTCAAAAGATTAAGTTCACAAAATTATATTAAAAATAGCAATAGATAATATATAAGTTAGTACAATAGAAATATGAAAAAATTAATTTTTACAATTCCTTTTATTTTATTTGGATGTCAAGGCATTGAATCAACAAATGAACTGAGTGTTCTAGATAATTCAGATTCAGAAGAGGTTACTTTTATAATAGAATTAGACACCAAAAACAATAATCCAGAGGTTGTTGAGGAATTTACTCAATATCTTTCTAATTTTATTGTTCAAAGAGAACCATCTTCAGTATATGGTTACTTTATATCTCAAAATGGATCTAAGGTAACACTTATTGAAAGGTATAATAACAGTAAAGATGGTATTCAGCATGGAATAGATTTTATTAATGGACCAAATTTTGATAAATTTTTTGAAATTTTTGAAATAGAAAAATTTATTGTTCTTGGTAATGCATCAGAAAAATTTAAAGAATTCTCGAAAGAAAATGGTTTTATAATTGAATATAGAGAATCCATAGGTGGATATGTTAGAAGATAAATAAATGAAATAACGTAATTTTAACCAAAATTAAAAATTATGAAAAGAAAAGTGAATGCAATCTGGGTAGGGGATGGTGCAGATGGAAATGGAATTCTTTCTGCTCAGAGTGGTGCCTTTAATAAAATGCCATATAGTTTTAAGACAAGATTTGAAAATGATGAAGGTGTTCTTGGAACTAACCCAGAGGAATTAATTGCTGCAGCTCATGCAGGTTGCTTTAATATGAAATTAAGTTTTGTATTAAATGAGGCAGGCTTTAATTCAGAAAAATTAAATACAGACTCAGTATTGACATTTGAGGATGGTAAAATTATATTAATAGAACTTTACTTAAAAGCAAAAGTTCCTGGTGTAACTGAGGATAAATTTATTGAATTAGCAGAGGATGCAAAAAAGAACTGTCCTATTTCAGGTGCTCTTAATTGTGATATAATTTTACATACATCTTTAATTTAAAATCTATGAACATAATTAAGCGTTTAAATTATTTTATTACACGAAATAAATTAATTCAAAAATTTATGTACTCTAAAACTTATATGTTTTATTCAATGAAAATAATGTACTATAAGTTTGGATGGCTAATCAAGTTTTTTAAGAAGTTCATAATTAAATAATTTTTTACCTAAGATTAGTTTATACCTCCAACATAAGACCTAATTATTGGATTCATTGCCTGTATGTCCTTGTAGAATGTATCGTTTATGTCTCCAAAAACTTTATTTTTAAGTACTTCCCAAACATCAGAATTTTTTTAGATACTTTAATTAAAGTGGCTTAATTTCTAATTTCCTCAAAAAACATTCAAATCTTGTCTTAAAACTATATGGCATTTTTATTTTTCTTTGTAATTGTTTATCTCGATATTGGTTTTAATGGCAAAGGTCTATGGGGTAAAACTGGAATTTGGAACATTGAAAAAAATAAGAAAACAATAGAGATAAAATAATTACAGTTCTATTTTAAATGGGACTTTTAATTTTTCCCAATGAAGAAAAGCAACTACGGAGTTTTCCGTAATATTTCCAAAGTTATATGTTAAAAATTCTTGAAAGGTTCCATTTAGCGGTTTAACTTTGACTCTTAATGCATCTGCTGACTCATCATAACTGTAGCTACCCCATTGGTTATTATTCTTATTAAAAATTATAATCCATTCATTTTCTGAGGGAATCATATGAACGCTATATTTACCAGCTGGAATTTGAGATCCTTCTATTTTAATATCGTTGTTAAATTCTATTGTTGTATTTTCATTTGCACCAGCTCTCCAGGGAAATTTTTTACCTCTAGAGTATCTATCTGGCTCTGCTAAACCATAACTAACAATATTACCCCAAACCTCTCTACCTTTTACAGCAGGACGGCTGTAATTAATAGTTATCTGTGTATCTAAGCCAACATGTTGAGTTATACTTGACTTCTGACTCAGTCTTATTTGATTACTTTGGCTAAAAGATTCCACTGTTATTAGCAGTAAAGAAAAGGAAAAAAAGAAAGTAATAAATGTTTTATTCATATGTCTAAAATAAAAAAAAGATCAAAAGAATGAATTTTATTTATTAATTAATTATACTTTTTTGGAGGAACTCTTCTTTTTGAATGTTTTTCATACTGATATGCTATATTGTAAAGTAGCTGTTCATTTTTTGAGGATGCAATGAAAGTAATATTAGAAGGTTGATTATCATTTCTATATCCCATTGGTATTGTTAATGCTGGAAAATGAGCAGCAGCAGCAATTCCTGCCATATTATTATCAACTGATATAAAAACATCAAAATCATTGTTGGCCATTATTTCATTCAAATAATCAGTAGCAACTGACTTTGTATTGATTTTCATTTGATTAAGTTCAAGATCAGTTACTATATCTTTTTTAATTTGATTAAATATATACTGACCGTATGGGGCATGAATCAATGTATCCATATTATTAAATTTAATAATATCTGAAACATTCAGAGTTTGTATATTCTTATTAGCATATCTGGAAATATATTCAGGTAAGTCCCTTTTCATATCTGATGTAAGAATAGATCTAAATGATGGAATAGAATATTGTCCAGGATCGTAAATTCTAGTTGAAATACCTATATTTTTTAAATCATTTATTGCAACTAAAATTAATGAATCATTTAAATAATTTGATGAAATGCCAGCAACTTTGTTTTTTGGAATAAATTTTTTCATTTCATATAAATCAATTTTCTCAGCCTGGTAACTCAGTTCATCTTCATTATCATAACCAATCATCGAGTTAAATAGCAGGGCATTGTCATAAACATTAGTTGACATAGGACCTGATGTATCATAAAAGCTAGAAATAGGTACAA
>CAJPUS010000022.1 GCA_905380995.1 uncultured Flavobacteriaceae bacterium | reverse complement strand
AAAAAAGGTATATGTGCTAGTTGTTATGGAAGAAATCTTGCAACTGGCAAATCCATTCAAATTGGAGAAGCTGTAGGTGTTGTTGCCGCCCAGTCCATTGGTGAACCAGGTACTCAATTAACTCTAAGAACATTTCATGTTGGTGGTGTTGCTGGAAACATCTCTGAAGAAAATTCTCTTATATCAAGATTTGATGGAATTGCTGAAATCGAGGACTTAAAAGTTGTCAAGTCCAAAGATAGCGAGGGTAAATCCTCTAATATTGTCATATCTCGTACTTCAGAAATTAAAATTTTAGACACTAAAACAAAAAATGTTTTAAGTACCAATAACATTCCCTATGGCTCATATCTAAGTATTAAAAATGGACAAAAATTATCTAAAAATGATATTATATGTCAATGGGATCCTTTTAATGGTGTAATTGTCTCTGAATTTTCAGGAAAAATTGTTTATGAAAACATTGAGGTAGGTAAAACTTATCAAGTTGAAATTGATGAGCAAACTGGATTTAAGGAAAAAGTTATTACTGATTCAAGAGATAAAAAATTAATTCCTACACTCTTAATTCAAGATAAAAAAGGCGTGACCTTAAGATCATATAATTTACCTGTTGGAGCCCACATAATGGTTGATGAAGATGAATCAATTGAGAAAGGTAAAATTTTAGTCAAAATCCCAAGAAAATCAGCTAAATCTGGTGATATTACTGGAGGTTTACCAAGAGTTACAGAGCTTTTTGAAGCAAGAAACCCATCTAATCCAGCTGTAGTATCTGAAATTGATGGTGTTGTATCCTTTGGAAAGATTAAAAGAGGAAATAGAGAAATTGTTGTTGAATCAAAATATGGAGATATTAAAAAATATCTAGTTAAACTTTCTAATCAAATTCTTGTTCAAGAAAATGACTTTATTAAAGCTGGTATGCCCCTGTCAGACGGCTCAATCACTCCTAATGACATTTTAAACATAAAAGGACCTTCAGCAGTTCAACAATATCTAGTTAATGAAGTTCAAGAGGTATATAGACTCCAAGGTGTTAAAATTAATGATAAACATTTTGAAGTGGTAGTTAGACAAATGATGCGAAAAGTTAAGATTATTGATACAGGCGATACCTTATTTCTTGAGGATCAACTCACGTATAAAGATGAGTTTATTGCACAAAATGATAAATTATATGGTATGAAAGTTGTTGAGGACGCAGGTGAAAGTGTAAATCTTAAAGTTGGTCAACTGGTTTCAGCAAGGCATTTAAGAGATGAAAACTCGATTTTAAAAAGGGATGACAAAAAACTGGTTGATGCAAGAGATGCTAAACCTGCAACAGCATCAACTCAGCTTCAGGGTATTACAAGGGCTGCTCTTCAAACTAAATCATTTATCTCAGCAGCATCTTTTCAAGAAACTACAAAAGTATTAAATGAGGCTGCAGTTAATGGAAAAAATGATATGCTTGAAGGCTTAAAGGAAAACGTGATTGTTGGTCATAAAATCCCAGCAGGTACTGGTATGAGAAAATATGATGACATCATCGTTGGTCCCAAAGATGAGTATAATAGTCTACTAATCAACAAAGAGGAAGAAGAGCTTAATTATTAATTTAACTGAATGTTAGAAGAAAAGGTAATTCTCGTTGATAAGAATGACAATCAAGTTGGATTAATGCCAAAACTTGAGGCTCATGAGAAAGGTTTTTTACATAGAGCCTTCTCAGTCTTTATTTTTAATAATAAATACCAGCTTTTACTTCAAAAAAGAGCCTCTTCAAAATATCACTCTGGTGGACTTTGGACAAATACATGTTGCAGTCACCCTCGAGAGGATGAAGATATTTTAGATGCAGCAAATAGAAGACTTGATGAGGAGATGGGTATAAAGACAAGCTTGAGAAAGGTATACGATTTTATATATGAAGCTAAACTTGACAATAATTTAATCGAGCATGAATTTGACCACGTTTTTTATGGTCTTTATGATGAAGACCCAATTATAAATAAAGATGAGGTTGATGATTTTAAGTGGATTGATATGGAAACACTAAATGATAGTATTATCAAAAATGGAGATAATTATACAGTTTGGTTTAAAATTGCTTTTGAGTATTTTTATAATTATTTAAAAAAATGAAAGTAACAGTAAATAGAAAAGCTCATTTTAATGCAGCTCACAAATTATACAGGCCAGATTGGTCAGATGAAAAAAACATGGAAGTATTTGGTAAGTGTGCTAATGAAAATTTTCATGGTCATAATTATGAGTTAATTGTGAGTCTTACAGGTGAGATTAATCAAGAAACAGGATATGTTTATGATTTAGGTAACCTTAAAAATATTATAAAAGAAGAAGTTGAAGATTATCTTGATCACAAAAACCTAAATCTCGATATAGATGATTTTAAGTCATCAAATCCTTCTGCTGAGAATATTGCCGTTTTAATTTATAATAGACTGATAGGTTATTTCGATGATAGTTATAAACTAAAAATAACTCTATACGAAACCCCAAGAAATTTTGTAGAGTATAGTGGTTAATCAATTGTTACCTCTTTCAAAATCCTTCCGTATTTAGAGTCTTTTATTTCTTTTGGAAGAGTATCATATAACTTACGAAGTAACTCAACATTTGCATCAGGTATTTGACTTACAGCGATATAGGGTGATATTTCATTTTCAGAATTAGTTATCGAAAAATTCAATGTGTATAAATATTTTTTTCTAATTAAGTTTTCCAATTCAGAGTTAATTGAGTCTATTCTTGTTTGATTATTTTCAATTTGTGCATTATAGTAAATCTCCAGTAAATCGAGATTTTGAAGATTATATTTTCTTATTATTGAGTTGTATTCATTTAAAAGATCACTATTTTTTGATCCAGAAATTTCAAAACTAGAGTCAAAAGTACTTAGTCTTGTATTGATTTGTATGTCTCCTCTATTGCCAAAGAAAGTAATTATGTCATTTAGTGAATCTCCATCTTGTTTATCTAGATAGAGATAAAAAATATCAGGTTCGTTTATATCTGTACTTAATTTAAAATCACCATCTCCTTTTAAATATATAGAGTCTAAATTAACCAAAATTGAATCTCTTTGAGCTTGAAGGTATAAAGTTCCTTTCATTAATCCTTCCACATTTCCTGATATTGTCATAATATCATTATTTGAGCTACACCCACAAATTAATATGCTTGTCAAGATTATAAGTGTTTTCTCCATATTATATATTTATCCAGTATGTAAGTTTTAAATTTATTGATCTTAGTTGAGGTGTAATTTTATCATTTGTGAAATAATTATCATTATATACCAAATATAAGTCAGATAATGGAGCAAATCTCCATTGCAATCTGGAATTAATTCCTAAATTTTCTGATTGATTTGAATATTGAATATATGTTGTCCAATACAATTGTTTGGTAAATGTAAATTCAAATTTTGGACTAATAAGCCAAATATCTCTAGTTGAGTATGGTTTAGGAAGTTCAATGGAATCATAATTCATTCTTAATGACATATTAAAAATTGGCTGCTTTCTGTATGACAATCTACTTTGAATTGAAAATTTTGTGCCATTATAAAATGATCCATATGAAATCTCTGAGTCTGAAGTAAATAAATTTCTGCTTGGAGATTTATATGAGATTGAATAGTCTGTAAAATCATAGTATTTATTTGCTGGAAGAGGAATAGCTCCACTTGTTCTTGTAGGATCAAATGGTACAAATAAATAATCTTTGCGCTGTCTTCTCTCAAAATTTAGCTCTGCTTGATTCAAATAACTAACAAATATTGATGTTTGATTGTATGTGAGTTCTTGTTTGTTTTGAAATAGAGTTCTAAAAACAAACGAAGTAAAATGACCAATTTCGATATTTAAAATTTTTTGATTACTTGGATAAATTCTGTATTTATATGTAGGTTCAAATTTATATACACCATATCTTCTGAAGTAACCAAGATCCGATCTATGATTATCACCTACATATGCAGAATAAAAGTTTATAAAATGATTTCTAGAATTTCGAGTAATCCTTATTGAAGTATTTAAGCTTTTTTTATTAAAGCTTTTATCCGGTAAAATGGATTTATGAATAAATGCTTTCCCACTCCAACTGCCATCATTGTTTGCTAGGTTATATTCTGCACCAATAACTCTATTGTATCTTCCAGAATCACTGATAAAATCATATTTTTTTGTATTCTCTCTATTTAAAAGAAATAATGAAATGTTAGATCTTGAAAAAACTTTTTTATTAAATGTTATAAGAGTATTATTATTTTGCGGTATTTCATTTATAATATCTTCTGTTGTCATTACATTGAGTAGACCAATTCTTGTTGAATTATTAATTTTTCCACTTAACCTTACTCCAGCTAAAATTTTATTTTCAACTGATTTACCATCTTTATTTTTTGCAACACCAATTCTTCTCGAAAAAAAAGCTTGCGACTCTCTAGTTCCAAAATTTGAAAATAAATCAGAGTTTTGAGTAAAAAATTGTCTTTTCTCCGGTAACCTTGTTTCCCACTTTGTTGTATTAACAATTTGATCATCGACTTCAACTTGGGAGAAATCTGGGTTTAATGTAGCAT
Source organism: uncultured Flavobacteriaceae bacterium (assembly GCA_905380995.1). Classification (GTDB taxonomy): domain Bacteria; phylum Bacteroidota; class Bacteroidia; order Flavobacteriales; family Flavobacteriaceae; genus Marisimplicoccus. The sequence continues at coordinate 11,609 of CAJPUS010000022.1, read as the reverse complement.
CAAGGTTAAGAGAGTTTCCAATCGGAATTTTAAAATCTACACCATAATCAAAATCTTCTAATTGAAAATTATTTTCAAAGTCTTTACCCTTGATAGTATTTATATATGGAATTAATATCACTGGTTTTTTAGAAGTACCAAGTGACTTTTCAAAATAAAAACCACCCATATAAGCCAGATTACCAATACTCTGATTTTGTGGAATATTAACCCATGTGGAGTGCTCTAATGATTGAGTATCACTTCTGTACATATTAAACCTCCATTTTTTTGTTCCATTTATAAAATATAATTGATTAAATGGAATTTTAATTTCTGTTAAGTAATAGTTATCATATAATTTTGATTCTACATACCAAATTGCATCCCAAGAAGAATTTCTATCAGTTCTATAATTTCTGTTTCCACCAGAGACTAAAACATCACCTTTGAGACCTAGATGATTTGTCTGAAACTGAAATGCATTTGTAGCATCACTAAATGTATCAAAGATTAATTGAATATAGTCTGCACTGCCAGTATTAAAGTCTCTTTTGAGAGAATAAACAGTAAATTTTTTTTCTATTGTAAATGATTTGACAAGAAAGTATAAGTTTTCATCATCAAAAACTGCCTTAAATTCTGTCTGTTTTATTGCTTTTACATCATCCTTAGGTCTCCATTGCCAAAAGTCATTTCCAATATTTGCCTCTTCCCAAACTTTTTCCGATTCAACACCATCAATTGTTATATCGTCACTAATATATTTTACAGTATAATCTTGTGCTGATACAATATTGCAAATAACAATCAATGACAAGTTAAGGTGATTTTTCAATGAGTTTTTTAAAAACTAAAATTAATATTTTACAGCTAAACAAGATAATACTTATTAGAGTATTATATTTGATTTAAATTAAGCTAAAATTTTGAAACTTTTAATTTTTATTGTTCTTAGCATACTTTCAACTTTAAACTGGGGATCTACTGCTCACAGGGCTATGTCTGAGGTTGCATTATCTTATCTAACCGAAAATGCAAATAATAAAATAAATGAAATCCTAAATGGTGAGACAATTGTTACTGTATCTACTTATGCAGACGATATTAAGTCTGATAGTAGATATGATAAGTATTACAACTGGCACTTTATCAACATGGAATTAGATCAAGATTATGAAGATACTGTCCCTTCAGAAAAAGGGGATCTTTTTATTGCAATAAATACATGTCTTGATATCCTTGAGAGTGATTCAGCAACAGATTCAGAAAAATCATTTTACTTAAAACTACTTATCCATTTTATAGGAGACCTTCACCAACCATTGCACATTGGTAGATATGAGGATAGGGGTGGAAACAGAATTTATGTAAAATGGTTTGGAAGAAATTCAAATTTACATAGAGTATGGGATTCAGATATGATTAATGGATATAATATGAGTTATAGTGAACTTGCTAAAAACCTACCTACACCTCAAAAGCTTGAAATAGAATTTGAAAGAGATGATCTAATCGACTGGGTTAACGAAGTACATTCTTATACAAAAAAGATTTACAAAGATGTTTCGATTAATGACAACTTAGGCTATGAATATCAATATGAAAACTTTCAAACTGTAAGAGATTTGCTCTTAATAGGAGGTTTGAGATTAGCTGCAGTCCTTAACTATCTATTTGATTAAATCTATACTTCTATTTATAAATTCAGTTAGTTCCTTACCAGTTAGAGTATTTTGGGAAAGTTTTGCAAGATCTACAGACTGTTTAATTAGACTGTTTCTTTTTTTCTCTGTTCGAGTATTTAATATTTTACTCACCAACTCATGATTTGTATTAACAATCAAAGAGTACATATCAGGCATACTTCCCATGCCCCCACCTCCTGTTTGTTGCATCTCCTTCATTCTTCTCATAAACTCAGGTTGAGCTAACATAAATGGTAATGAGCTACTATCTAGAGGCTCAAGTTGAACAGTATATTTATCATTAGAAACTGCATTTTCAATTATTGGTTTTAACTTCTCCTTCTCTTCATCAGACAATTTAGAGATAACTTGATCTTCTTTTTTAATTAAATTTTCTAGAGTATCAGAATCTACTCTTGAGAACTTTAGCTTTTCTTTTTTAGACTCAAGCTTTTGAATTAAATGTGGTATAATAGGTGAATCTAATAATAAAACTTCATAACCTTTCTCTTTTGCTGACTCAATGTAAGTATACTGCTCATCTTTATTTTGGGCATATAGAAGAATTAAGTTTCCATCCTTATCGGTTTGTAAAACCTTTATCTTGTCCTCTAGTTCTTGATAAGTATAATACTTTTCATCCACAGAAGGATATAAATTAAATGATTCTGCTTTATCATAAAACTTATCTTCAGTAAGCATACCATACTCGATAACAACTTTGATATCATTCCACTTACTTTCAAGATTTTCTCTTTCGTTTTTGAAGATTGAACTTAGTTTATCAGCAACTTTTCTAGTAATATAGTTAGTAATTTTTTTCACTGAAGTATCAGACTGAAGATAACTTCTTGAAACATTTAAAGGAATATCTGGAGAGTCAATAACTCCCTTTAATAAACCTAAAAATTCTGGAACAATGCCCTCAACGTTATCAGTTACAAATACTTGATTTTGGTAAAGTTGAATTCTATCTTTTTGAAGATTAAGATCATTTGATATTTTTGGAAAATATAATATTCCTGTCAGATTAAATGGATAATCAACATTAAGATGAATGTGAAACAATGGTTCTTCGAATTGATATGGATATAATTCTCTATAAAATTGTTTGTAATCTTCATCTTTTAGTTCAGATGGAGGTCTTGTCCATGCAGGATTTGGGTTGTTTATAATATTATCAACTATTACCTTTTCATCTTTGCCTTCTTCTTTTCCAGTAATAGTTTCTTCCTTTGTCCCAAATTTGATAGGATGGGGCATAAACTTGTTGTATTTGTTTAGCAACTCTGTAATTTTGGAATCTTCAAGATAATCTTTAGAATCTTTTGAAATATGAAGAAGAATTTCAGTACCTCTCTCTTTTTTATCACACTTTTTTATGCTGTACTCAGGTGAGCCATCACAAACCCAATGAGCAGCAGGATCATCTTTATATGACTTAGTAATTATTTCGACTTTGTCAGCAACCATGAAAGAAGAGTAAAAACCAAGACCAAAGTGACCTATAATGCCAGTATCTTTTGAAGTCTCTTTATACTTTTCAAGAAATTCCTCAGCTCCTGAAAAAGCAACATCATTGATATATTTTTTTACTTCCTCAGAAGTCATACCTACACCATTGTCAATAATCTGAAGTATTTTTTTCTTTTTATCAATTTTTATTTCAACTCCAAGATCCCCAATTTCACCTTTAACTTCTCCTATACTTGAAAGGTGTTGAATCTTTGTTAAAGCGTCTGTTGCATTTGAAATAAGTTCTCTTAAAAAAATTTCTTGATCACTATATAAAAACTTCTTTATAAGTGGAAATATATTTTCAACCGAAACATTTATTTTACCTTTAGCCATAATAATTTTAATTAGAACAATGCAAAAAAAATACCAATTAATAAATATGACAAATTGACACTATTTTCTAATCAAATAAAGCCCAATAGAGTTTATTAATCCATTGAATGGCAGAAGTTCATAACCTATAGAGTAGCCTCCAATTAGCTCTGCAGGAATATTTCCAATCAATATTATTAGAAATATATTTACTATTACAACAAAATAGACCTTATTATCGTTTATTTCATAATTGGTAAATATTCCAAAAGCAAATAGACCTAAAAGTGGTCCGTAAGTATATTGGGCTACAGTTAAGAGGCTATCAATAACATTTTTATCTAGGTAATATCTGAAAAAAATTACTATTAAGACAAGTAAAGCGCTCATTAATACATGGACATATTTTCTGGTTTTTTTTGAACTGGATTTATTACTATCTATTTTTAATATATCCACACAAACAGATGTAGTTAGAGAGGTTAATGCACTATCAGCACTACTATATGCAGCAGCTATCAGACCAAGTATAAAAGTTATTCCTAAAAATCCTCCAAGCCCAGATCTTAAAGCTATCTCAGGGAATAGAAGATCAGTTCTAGGACTATTATCAACTAATGGAATTTCAATACCATTTTGATTAGAATAAATATATAAAAGTGCTCCTAAAACTATAAAAAGGAATGTAACAGCAGTCAAAATAAAGCTAAAGACAATCATATTCTTTTTTGCCTCTTTAATATTTCTACAAGTAAGATTTTTTTGCATCATATCTTGATCAAGTCCTGTCATACAGATCGTTATGAAAGCACCTCCAATAATTGACTTCAAAAAGTAACTTCTTTCCATAACACTATCTGTGACAAATATTTTATTAAATTCTTGGAAATCACTCGAGGTAATAAACTCTGCGAATGTCCAGCCAATATCTTTATTTATGTAGTGGATTGAGAGAACAACTGCAAGAATCATTAAAGTTGTTTGAATAGTATCTGTCCAAACTATTGTTTTTATTCCACCTCTTCTTGTATATAACCATATTAACAGAATTGATATAATGACAGTTATTTCATAAGGTATTCCAAAATCATCCAGAACAAATTCTTGAAGAACAATAGCAACTAAATATAATCTAAAAGATGCACCTAAAACCCTTGATATAAAAAATGAAATTGATCCAACTAAATGAGATTTTTTTCCAAATCTGTGAAATAAATATTCATATATAGATGTTAACCCTAGATTATAATAAATTGGTAACAATAGGTTAGCTACTATTAAATACCCAATTAAGTAACCTATAACAACTTGAAAGTATGTAAATTGAGATTCTCCAACCCATCCAGGCACAGATATAAATGTGACTCCAGAAAGAGAAGCTCCAACCATTCCAAAAGCAACAACAGCCCAATTTGAGCTTCTTTTTGCATTAAAAAATGTTTCATTACTATCCTCTTTACCAGTAAAATATGAAATTGCAGTAAGTATAACGAAATAAGATACAATTGCAAATAAAATAATTTGTGGAGACAACATTTTTATAAATATACAAAAGAACTTACAACGAATATTTCTAAATTAGCTTAATGGAATTTCCATCTAAACTTCTAGAAAATTTAGTGTATAATATTTCACAATTAAGTGGGATTGGAAGACGATCTGCATTAAGAATTGCATTAGAAATTTTGAGAAAACCGAAAGAGTATTCAAGAGACTTATCTGACAGTATTTTTGATTTTAAAACTCAAATAAAGTATTGTTCCAAATGTCATAATATTTCTGATAAAGATATATGTGATATATGTTCTGATTCCTCAAGAGATCAATCATTGATATGCATAGTTGAAGATATAAGAGATGTAATGGCAATTGAAAACACTAACCTTTATAATGGTTTATATCATGTTCTAGGAGGAGTTATATCTCCAATTGAAGGTATAGGCCCAGAGGATTTAAATATAGTAAGTCTAGAAAAAAAGATTAGTGACAAGAAAATTAATGAAATAATTTTTGCTTTAAGTGCAACAATAGATGCTGATACAACTAGTTTTTACTTATTTAAAATATTAAATAAGCTTGATATTAAAGTTTCAGTTTTAGCTAGAGGTATACCTTTGGGTGATCAATTAGAATATACCGATGAAGCTACATTGGCAAGAAGCATTAAAAACAGGCGTCCATATGAAAGTAATATTTCAAATTAGTAATAATTTAATATTGTAAATTTGCAAACACTATTCTAATGGGAAAATATCTATTAAAGCTTCCAAAGATGGGAGAAAGTATTGCCGAAGCAACTATAACCAAATGGTTAAAAGATGTTGGCGATACAGTTGAGATTGATGAATCTTTGGTTGAAATTGCTACAGATAAAGTTGACTCGGATGTACCTTCTGAATATAAAGGAAAGCTTATTAAAAAAAACTTTGAGGTTGATGATACAGTCAAAGTTGGAGAGGTTATAGCTGAGATTGAAACAGAAATGATTGAAAATGACCAACCAATATTTACAACTATAGAGACAAAAAAAGAAATTATTCAAGAAGAGAGTGATGTGAATCCAATAGATGAGAGTGAACTACAAGACATTCCATCACTAGAATTATTAGATAATGAAGATCCAATTAATATTAAAAAAGATGAAATTAAAAGTGAGAAATTCTATTCACCTTTAGTTAAAAATATTGCTAAAAAAGAAAAAATTAGTAACAAAGAGCTTGATCTAATTGTTGGGACTGGAAAGGATGGAAGAGTTACAAAGAAGGATATATTATCCTACGTTAGCTCTAGATCTAATAATGTGAATGATAACTTTTCACTTGAAATAAATTCTTCCAGAGAAGATCAAATTTTAGAACTTGATAGAATGGGTAAAATTATTTTTGACCATATGTCAAGTAGTAAAAAAATCTCTGCACATGTTCAATCATTTGTTGAAGTTGATGTCACTAATGTTTGGGATTGGAGAGAAAAATATAAAAAATCATTTTTTGAAAACGAGGGACAAAAACTCACATTTACACCTCTTTTTATTGATGCGGTAGTTAAATCATTAAAAGAATATCCAATTTTAAACAGTTCAATAGTCGATGAAAAAATTAAAATAAAAAAATCTATAAACATTGGAATGGCTACAGCTGTTGAAAATGGAAATTTAATTGTGCCAGTTATTAAGAATGCAGATCACCTTAATCTTAAGGGTTTAACACTGGCCGTTAATGACTTAGCAACAAGAGCTAGATCAAATTCATTAAAACCTGAGGAGATCTCTGATGGAACATATACAGTTACAAATGTTGGAAATTTTGGTTCAATAATGGGAACACCAATTATTAATCAACCCCAAGTTGGAATTTTGGCTATAGGAGTTATCAGAAAATTACCATCTGTAATTGAAACAGATAAAGGTGATTTCATTGGTATTAGAAAGAAACTCTTTTTGTCTCATACATATGATCATAGAATTATAAATGGTTCAGTTGGTGGAATGTTTGTGAAAAAAGTAGCAGAATATTTAGAGGAGTGGGACATGAATCAAACAATTTAATATGAAAGTCAAACTAAGTAGACCAATATGCTTTTTTGATCTTGAAACAACTGGAGCTAAGGTTGGCAAGGATAGGATTGTAGAAATTGCCATTCTTAGAGTAGATACTAATAATCAAGAATCTCAAAAAGTATGGAGGATCAATCCAGAAATGGAAATTTCCCCACAAGCATTTAAAGTTCATGGAATATCCAATAAAATGATAGAAAAAGAACCCAATTTTGCTCATTATTCAAATGAAATTTATCAATTTATTAAGGGCTGTGATCTCGCTGGATTTAATGCAATTAAGTTTGATATTCCAATCTTAGTTGAAGAATTAATTAGAGCAGATATTGATTTTGATTTTTCTCAAATTAGAATGATAGATAGTCAAGTAATTTATCATAAAAAGGAACCAAGGAACCTTTCAGCAGCATTAAAATTTTATTGTAATAAAAACTTAGAAAATGCTCACTCTGCTCTTGATGATACAATTGCAACGTTTGAAGTATTTAAAGCTCAATTAGACAAGTATGATGATTTAGAACCAAACATGGATTTTTTGAGTGAATACACTAAAAGAAATAATAATCTTGATTTTGCAGGTAAAATTAGAATTGATGCTGATAATGATGCAATTTTTGCCTTTGGAAAATATACTGGCCAAAAGGTTGTAGAGGTATTCAAATCTGATAAAGGTTATTACTCTTGGATTATGAAAGGAGATTTTCCAGAGTATACTAAGAAGATTTTTACAAAATTAAAATTAAGTTTAATCAACGATTAGTAAGGTGAAAATTATTTGTGTAGGGAGAAATTACAGTGATCATATTGAGGAATTATCCAACCAAAAGCCTGAAAATCCTTTAGTTTTTTTAAAACCAGATTCCTCAGTAATTGCAAAAAATCAAAACTTTATTATTCCTTCTTTTTCAGATGATATTCATCATGAAGTTGAATTAGTTGTTAAAATAAATAAGGTGGGGAAACATATAGATAATTCTTTTTCTCACAATTATTATGACGAGATAGGACTGGGAATTGATTTCACAGCAAGGGATATTCAATATAACTTGAAAGAGAAAGGTTATCCATGGGAAAAGTCAAAAGCTTTCGATAACTCATGTATGGTAGGCAAATTTGTTAATAAAAATAATTTAGAGGACATATCTTGTATAAAATTTACTCTAAAAAAAAATAATGAATTAGTTCAGACAGGTTGTTCATCCGATATGTTATGGAAAATAGATGAATTAATATCATATGTCTCTCAATACTTTACATTGAAAATAGGAGATCTAATTTTTACAGGATCACCATCAGGAGTCTCGAGAGTTGAAAGTGGAGATATCCTTGAGGGATTCATATCTTCAGAAAGAATGTTTACGCTAAAAGTAAAATAAAATGATTTATAAGGTATATGATTATTTAGAGTCTAACAAGAAAACAATTTCTTTTGCTGAAAGTTGTACTGGAGGAAGTTTATCATCATCTATATCTAAAATACCAGGTGCATCAAAAATTTTTACAGGCTCAATTGTTTCTTACACTAAATACTCCAAAAAAAATATACTTCAAATTAAAGAAAGTGAAATCAATAAATACTCTTCAGTAAGTCAAGAAATTACAATTAAAATGGCTGAAAGTGTTAAAGAAAAATTTAATACGGACTATTCAATTGCAATTACTGGCAATGCAGGACCTACTGTTGACTTTAAGGACACAAAAATAGGCGACTGCTTCATAGCGATTTTATCAAATAATGAAATTTTCTGTCAGAAATTTCATTTTAATTGTAGTAGAGAAGACTTTATTAAGGCTGCTACAAATAGCACTTTTCAACTTTTTTTTGATAAAATTATTAAGCAATAGAATTATTTTTTTATTAAACTTAAATACATTAGTTTTGCACGTTACAAAAAATTAGTACGTTATGTCTAAGACTTGCGAAATTACTGGAAAAAAAGTGATGTTTGGAAACAATGTTTCTAAATCTTTAAATAGGACAAAAAGAAGATTTGATGTTAATCTTATTAAGAAACGTTTTTTTATTCCAGATGAAGATAAATGGATTACTCTGAAGGTTTCTGCTTCTGCACTAAAAACCATAAATAAAAAGGGTATTTCTGAGGTCATTAATGAAGCAAGAAAACAAGGTTTAATTAAGTAAAAATGGCAAAAAAAGGCAATAGAGTTCAAGTAATTTTAGAGTGTACTGAACATAAAGACTCTGGCTTGTCAGGAACCTCTAGATATATAACAACTAAGAATAAAAAAAATTCTCCTGATAGATTAGAAATTAAGAAATTCAACCCTATTATGAAGAAGATGACAATTCATAAAGAAATTAAATAAAATGGCAAAAAAAGCTGTTGCTAGTTTACAAACTAGCTCGAAAAAACTTGCTAAAGCAATCAAAATGATCAAAAAAGATGGTTCTGATAGCTATTCTTTCGAGGAAAAAATTCTTCCTCAAGATCTTGTTGATGATTGGCTTGCAGGTAAACCTCTTATAAAAGAAAAACTAAAGCCTGAGGGGTCAGTTGCAGAAGAGATAAAGCCTGAGGGGTCAGTTGCAGAAGAGATAAAGCCTGAGGAGCCAGCTGTAGAAGAACTAAAGCCTGAGGGGTCAGTTGCAGAAGAGATGAAGCCTAAGGAGTCAGTTGCAGATGAGATAAAGCCTGAGGAGCCAGCTGCAGAAGAAATAAAGTCTGAGGAGCCAGCTACAGAAGAAATAAAGTCTGAGGAGCCAGCTACAGATGATAAAACTGAATAAAACCTAATTATATTTATTAAATTAATCTACTGAGCTCATACCAATAGTTAGTAGGTCGTTGTTAAAGTTAGAAATATCTATTTCATTAATGTCATCAATCTCTTTTTTTAGCTCTTCCCATTTTTTATCATGTGAGTTAAGTGATTCCAATACACCCTCACTGACATTTGGAATATCACCTTTAATTTCATCAAGTATAAATAGGTAGTCAGCCAAAAACTTATTTCTAAAATTCTCCACATCATCATATGCTTTCGACTTTCTCTGCATCATTTTATTGTCCCAATTAGTCATTAATGTAATTAATCTTTCACCACTTTGTTTTATTAAAGTATTTTCATCTAATTCTTCAACAATCAAAGTTAATTTATCTATTTGTTTTTTATTCATATTAATGTACCTAGCCATTTCATTAAAATTGCTTTCCATATGAGAGGTATATTTGTCAAAATCTAAATAATCAGATTCTGATACACTAAAATTGGGATTTTCTAAAATTTCAAATTCGGATGTAAAAGATTTACCATTAACCTCAAGTATTACATTGTATTTTCCTGGAATAGCCTTATGTCCTCTAAAACTCCCCTCAATATATGCGTATGGCACTCCAATTAAAGATGTGTGCCTTGTATCCCAAACAAATCTATTTAAGCCAATCTGATTTGATAATACTGGCTCTTTAGATGGTCCACCATTGTAAGAAATAAAACGTTTATCAATATTACTTGTTATTTCCCTCACAAGTTTTTTATCGTGATTGTAAAATTTCATAGAAACTTTCTTGCCATTATCATTCTTCCCGATGTTATAATATATCACTATACCATTTGCTGGGTTAACTCCAGTAAATGTTGATGTACCATCGGAATTATTAGAATTTAATTGACTAGACCAATTACCAATAATCGAGTTTTCTGGAATATATAACTTAGTCTCATTATTATTATCGAGTTGTCTTATTAGACCCATATCATCGAGTATCCAAAAAGATCTTCCTTGTGTAGAAACAATTAAGTCATCATGCTTGATCATTAAATCTGTTATTGCCAATACAGGCATGTTTAAATTAAATAGTTCCCAAGTCTTTCCATCATTAAATGATATGAAAATTCCTAATTCGGTACCTGCTATTAAAAGTCCTTTACGCTTTTCATCTTCTCTTACTACTCTAGTGTAAGCTCCATATGGTATATTACTTGAAATATTTTCCCAAGTTTTACCATAATCTGATGATTTGTATATTCCCGGAGATTTATCATTAAACTTGTATCTAGTTGTTGCAATATAAACTGTTGCTTTATCATGTGGTGATATATCAATGGCATTTATAATAGTCTCAGATAATCCTTCTGGAGTTATATCTAACCATGACTTCCCACCATCTCGAGTAATGTGAACCAATCCATCGTCTGAACCTACATAGATGGTATTTTTCTCATGAGAAGATTCTACAACATAACTTATTGTTCCATAGTTTTCAGCTCCGACAGCTTCATTAGTATATGGTCCACCACCATTTCCCTGTTTTTCGTCTTCATTTCTTGTTAAATCAGGTGAAACTATTTTCCAAGATTTTCCTTGATCATTTGTCTTAAATAAATGTTGTGAAGCATGATAAAAAGTATTAGGCTCATGTTGAGACCAAATAATTGGTGCATTCCAATTAAATCTATATTTCATGTCTCTTGAAGCCCTTCCTATATAATTAATTGGCTCGATCATTACCTTTTTTCTTGCATTTGCCCTTATGTCAAAAATATTTACGCTCCCAAGGTAACTACCGCCCATAACAATAGATGGATCATTT
>CAJPUS010000021.1 GCA_905380995.1 uncultured Flavobacteriaceae bacterium | reverse complement strand
TTTTTTTTATTTAAAATTATATTAAATATACTACTTAAAAGGGGATATCATCATCCTTATTTGATGGCTCGCTAAAGTCACTCAGTTTATTATCAGGGTTAAGTTTTGATTGGAATTCAAATGGAGAATCATATCCGCTTAGATCCTCAAACTTACCAAGATTAGCAATGAACTTAAGTTTAATAGAGTCAAGTGCACCATTTCTATGTTTAGCTACAATAAATTCACCCTGTCCTTCAGAAGGAGATTTCATCTCGTCATCCCACTCATTAATTCCGTAATACTCTGGCCTATATAAAAATGAGACAATATCTGCATCTTGTTCTATAGCTCCTGATTCTCTTAAATCAGATAAAATAGGTCTTTTTGTTCCCCCTCTTGTTTCAACTGCTCTTGAGAGCTGTGATAAAGCAATAACTGGTATATCTAACTCTTTTGCTAATGCCTTTAGATTTCTTGAAATTGTTGAAATCTCTTGTTCTCTATTACCAATTTTAGTAGATGAGCCAATATTCATAAGTTGTAAATAATCAATTATTATTAGCTTTATTCCATGCGATGAGGCAAGCCTCCTGGCTTTTGCTCTTAATTCAAAGATTGTTAATGAAGGGCTGTCATCTATGAATAATGGTGCAGATTCAAGGTCAGAGACTTTAATATTAAGTTGTTGCCACTCATGTTCTTCTAATTTTCCTGTTCTAAGTTTATCAGAAACAAGTCCAGTTTCTGAGGAAATTAGCCTAGTTATAAGCTGAACTGATGACATCTCTAAAGAAAAAAAAGCAACAGGTATATTTTGCTTAACAGATATATTCCTTGCCATTGAGAGAGCTAAAGCAGTTTTACCCATACCTGGTCTAGCTGCAACAATAATTAAATCACTAGGCTGCCAACCTGAGGTTAATCTGTCTAATTTTTCAAATCCTGTTGAAATACCACTTAAAGCACCCTCTCTTTTTTCAATTTCTTCAATTCTTTTTTTGGCTTTTAACACGAGAGTTTGTGCAGTCTCACTAGTCCCTCTAAGATTCCCTTGAGCAACATCATATAATTTTGATTCTGCTTCATCTAAAAGATCCATTACATCAGATGTTTCATCATAGGATTTTTGAATTATTTCATTTGATATTGTAATTAATTTTCTTTGTATATATTTTTGAAGTATAATTCTTGAGTGAAATTCTATATGAGCAGATGACGAAACTTTTTGAGAAAGACTAATTAAATAAAAATCTCCTCCAACAGATTCAAAATTTTTGTTTTTCTTTAAATCTGCTGACACAGTTAATAAATCTATTGGCTCAGATTCTCTAAATAGCCTCTCAATTGATTCATATATTAGTTGATGAGATTTCTTGTAAAATACTTCTGGACTTAAAATCTCTATTATCTCATTAACACCTTTCTCGTCAATTAACATTGCACCCAAAACAGCTTCTTCCAAATCTATTGCCTGAGGTGGCACCTTGCCATCAGAAAGGCTTACAATTGAAGCATTTTCATTTTCATATATTTTCAAAGGATTTAATTTGTCCATTTAGTAAATGTATGGAAAAATGAAAGTTTAAAAATGGAAAAATCAAAATGAAATAAAAAAATTTTAAACAATACAGTTGTTGATAAGTAGTAAAATTTGTTAATACTAAATCTAGGTTTTAAAATTACCTATTCTAGTAAACTTTTTTCTTCGATTTATTATCATTTTATTTTTTGATTTAGACTTGATCTTTCTAAAAAAAAATATGATGTTTTCCTTAACTGAATCATAGGTTTCATTTGGATCATAATGAGCTCCTCCAAGAGGTTCAGCTATTATTTTATCAATTAGCTTATTCTTTAGCATATCATTTGGAGTTAGTTTTAAAGCCTCAGCAGCTTCCTCTTTATGTTCCCAGCTTCTCCATAAAATTGATGAACATGACTCAGGGGAAATAACAGAATACCAGGTATTCTCCAGCATTAAAATCTTATCACCTACTCCTATGCCCAGTGCACCTCCTGAGGCACCCTCACCAATTATAATAGAAATTATTGGTACTTTAATATTCATCATTTCATAAATATTTCTTGCAATTGCTTCACCTTGCCCTCTCTCCTCGGCTTCAAGGCCCGGGAATGCACCAGGAGTATCAATTAGAGTAACAACTGGAATATTAAATTTTTCAGCTTGCCTCATTAATCTCAAAGCTTTTCTATAACCTTCGGGGTTAGCCATTCCAAAATTTCTGTATTTTCTTGTTTTTGTATTGTAGCCTTTTTGAGTTCCAATAAACATGAAAGATTGATTATTAATTTTTCCAAGACCACCGATCATGGCTTTATCATCGCTTACATTTCTATCACCATGTAATTCTAAAAATGAATCACCACAAATATTTTTTATATAATCAAGAGTATATGGTCTATTTGGATGCCTAGATAACTGTACTCTTTGCCATGCAGTTAAATTTTCATATATATCTTTTTTTGTTTCGACTAACTTTTTTTGAAGAAGATTATATGTTTTAGTGATATCTACGTCGGATTCATTCTCAATAGATTTACACTTATCTATTTGATCTAAAATTTCTTTGATTGGAACCTCAAATTCTAAAAACTCCATGTATAAAGTTTATGTAAATATAGTTTAATTTATGATCTATCTAATTGCCTTTTTTAACAAAAAAATTGCAATAATTAAAAAGATAAAAAGTATTCCCCATGAGGCAATTGCAGGAGAGAAATTTGATTTTACAACCAAAACACTAAATATTTTATCTAAAAAAATAAATAGAAAACCTAAAGTTACACCAATTGCAATATTACTTCCAGTTCCACCTCTTCTCTTGAATGAAGACACAGAAAGAGCAATAAGTGTTAGAATAAAGCATGAAAGAGGAATTGTATATCTTTTGTGCCTAACAAGTAAATGTGAGTTGATTAGTGGAGAACCGGTTCGTTTCTCATACCTTATAAGATTATTTAATTCAAAAAAGTTCAGCGTTTCTGCAACATAATTTAATGGAGCCAAATCTTCGATATCAAAATCAAGTATTGTATCTTTTCGTGTTTGTCTTTCAATATACTCCTCATCATTTATAATTTTTCTTTTAATATAGTTTGTAAGTCTAAAAATAGAATCATCCCATCTAATAGTTGTTGCAGATATTTTATGATTTAATTCATTTCCATTAAAATTCTCTAGTGTAAAATTTAATGCTCTTTTTCTAGATGGATCATAACTGCTTGCATAAATATATTCTCTATCATTTATTTGTTTAAAAAGTCTTGATGTATTTCTTTTATTCTCAGACTTTATATATTCTGCAATAAATTCATTAAAGTTAAGATTTGATTTAGGCACAATAAACATACCTGAAAATAGTGCAAATACAACAATGATAGAAGCCGAAATAAAATATGGTTTTGCAAATCTTCTAAAAGATAGACCAGAAGAAAGAATAGCTGTTATTTCAGTATTATTTGCAAGTCGTGAAGTAAAAAAGATTACGGCTAGAAATAAAAATACCGGATACAATTGACTACCAAAATACCAAACAAAATCTACATAATAGTTTATTATAAGGTCAGCGGGCACTTCATTTTCTCTAAATTTGTCGATTTTTTCAGCAAAATCTACCATTATTCCTATTGGAATAAATAAACCGAACATTACAAGAAAAGTGATGAGATATTTTTTGATTATATACTTATCTATAATCTTCATTAAATCAAAAATAGTAAAGTAATTAACATCATAAATAGATTGTTAATTATTTATATATAATTTATAATAAAAAGAATTTTGTTACTGACAGTTTAATTATAAATTTATAATTAAATGATGGAGAGCCTAAACAATCTAGTTTTTCAAACCAGAAGAGATATTTTAAGAATGGTTCACGCAGTTAACTCTGGTCATCCTGGTGGCTCCTTAGGATGCGTTGAGTTCTTTGTTACGCTCTACAATGAAATTATGCAACATAGTAATGATAATATTTCAAATGACATCTTTATTTTATCAAATGGACACATTTCACCAGTTTACTACAGTACTTTAGCAAGAGCTGGATATTTTGATATCAAGGAGCTTAGCACTTTTAGAAAAATTAACTCAAGACTCCAAGGTCATCCTACAAATCATGATAACCTACCTGGAGTAAAAATATCATCTGGTTCACTAGGTCAAGGACTTTCAGTTGGAATTGGTGTTGCTCTATCAAAAAAATTAAATGATGACAGTTCACTTGTTTATGTTTTAACTGGGGATGGAGAACTGCAGGAAGGGCAAAACTGGGAAGCTTTTATGTACGCATCGGCAAATAATGTTGATAATATTGTTGTAACAGTAGATTATAATGGTCAACAGATAGATGGATCAACAAAAGATGTTTTAGATATTGGCAACTTAAAATCTAAGCTAGAATCGTTCAATTGGAAAGTTCTTGAAATTGAAAATGGAAACTCTTTGGATGAAGTATATAAAACCTTGAGTGAAGCAAAAAATAATTGCATGAAAGGTAAACCAATTGTAGTGCTAATGAAAACAATTATGGGAAATGGAGTCGATTTCATGATGCACAATCACAAATGGCACGGTGTAGCTCCAAATGATGAGCAACTTGTAAGAGCTTTAAAACAAAATCCTGAAACATTGGGAGATTATTAATATGAAAAAAATTATTAATCAAGGCAATAAAGATACAAGATCTGGTTTTGGGGAGGGTCTTACAGAGCTTGGAAGAATTAATAGTGAAGTTGTAGCACTCTGTGCTGATTTAACAGGTTCTTTAAAAATGAATACTTTTGCTGCTGAGAACCCTGAAAGATTTTTTCAGGTAGGAATAGCTGAAGCTAATATGATGGGTCTTGCCGCAGGATTGGCAACTGGTGGAAAAATTCCTTTCACTGGTACTTTTGCAAATTTTTCAACAGGTAGAGTTTATGATCAAATTAGACAATCAATTGCATATTCTAATAAAAATGTAAAAATATGCGCCTCTCATGCAGGAGTAACTTTAGGGGAAGATGGTGCTACTCATCAAATTCTTGAGGATATTGGACTTATGAAAATGTTACCAGGTATGACTGTTATTAATACTTGTGATTTTAATCAAACAAAATCTGCTACACTTGAAATATGTGATTTAGATGGTCCTGTATATTTAAGATTTGGCAGGCCGAAAGTTGCAAATTTTACAAATTTATCTGATAAATTTCAAATTGGAAAAGGTTTATTATTAAATAAGGGAAGTGATGTAACAATTGTTGCAACTGGACATTTAGTATGGGAAGCAATACAAGCATTAGAGAAATTATATGTAAATGGAATAAATGCGGAAATTATTAATATTCATACTATAAAGCCACTCGATGAAGATATAATTTTAAATTCTGTAAACAAAACAGGATGTTTAGTGTCTGCAGAGGAACACAATATTTATGGAGGACTGGGTGAAAGTATTGCCAGACTTTTAACATCTAAAGCACCATATCCTCAGGAGTTCGTTGGCACTAATGATACATTTGGAGAGTCTGGTTCTCCAATTGATCTTATGAAAAAATATGGACTAAATTCGGACTCTATATATGACGCGACAATCAAAGTATTAGAAAGAAAGAATTAAATGCGAATCATTATTTTATGTTTTTTATTAACCTCCAGCATAATTGTTGCTCAAGGAAATCTTGGTGTAAACTTTGGTTTAAATGATGATAATTTTGGGTCCATTGAAAACCTTAAAACTAAAGTTGACGATTATAATCTGGATTTGAAAAATTCGACAGGTTTTCAACTTGGTCTGTATACCGAAATAGACTTAATTACTTTTTACATAAGACCTGAGATTAATCTAATTTTTTCTAAGTCAAAAAATGGAACTGCTTTCACAAACCTTGATAATGATAATATATTTTTAAATGAAACCATTAATATTGCTGAACATACATATAAGTCTTCAGATATTCAAATCCCAATTATATTTGGATATAAAGTCATAGGTCCAATTAGCTTATTTGCTGGACCTACCTTTAAATACAATCTATCAAATTCAAGTAATTTTGATTTGGAAGATATTAAAAATAAATATAATCTAAGCATATTGATTGGTACAAGGGTAAAAGTAAAATCTTTTAGCTTAGGGCTGAGGTACGAGAGAGGGCTTAACAATGACGAGTTACTTATAATAAATGCTAATGGGGTCAATCTTGACAATGCAAATGTAGATACAACTACTAATAAATTATCGTTAAATATATCATATGATTTACCATATGGTATTTTTAAAAAAAAGGATTAATTATCAGGGTCTAGATAATCAGGGATTCCATCATTGTTTGAATCATCAATAAGGTTGTCATTATTCTTATCAATTTCATTTACAGTTAAAATACCATCACCATCATCATCAACATCATACATATTCCATAATCTATCTCCATCAGTGTCATCTCTAAAAGGCCTTCCATCACCATCAATATCCTCAAATATTGATAGTATTCCGTCATTGTCATGATCAGTTGGTGTATAGGTCATTAATTTGACTGAAAAAATTAAAGGTGAATACTCTGGAATACCCGAAGAAGTATTCTCAAAGTATCCTATTCCAGAGGGCATAATAAAAATACCCACACCAAAAGAATTATAAGATATTGTCCCATTTGAATTTTCAGTAAAATTTCCTGTTCTTAGCTCTGAAATACCCTCTCTAAAACCTTCCAAAGCGTTTGCAAGGTCAAGCCATATTGGAAATTTTCTTTTGTCAAATACATATCCATCAGTTAACAATCCATCATAGGATATATATACTGAGTCTGCTACAGAAGGACTTTCATTTATTCCTTGCCTAGCAATAATATAGTAAAGGTTATGACTAACTTTATTACCTTCTGAATCGTCCACATCAATTGTTTTAATGTTTACTTGATCATAAAGAGATATTCTTGAAGAATTTGTGTTAATTAAAGTATCAATTCTAATATCAATATTCGATTGGTTATTAAAATCTTCGTAATTGTAGGTATGGGTTTTAAGAAAATCTTCAATGATTTGATGATCAACATTTACTTGCTCACCATATTCTCTGACAACATATTCATCATTATCATCATCTTTCTTACATTTTGTGAATACTAACAAAAACAGAATAAGAAAAAGTAGTTTTTTCTTCATAATTTAGTGCGAAGATACAATTTTACTTTATTAATATAAAAGAGATTAAATATGGAAAAAGACAATTTCCAAAATATAATTTTAAATCATATAGATGTAGAAAACAAAATAAAAAGAATTAGTCTTGAAATCCAAGAAGATAACATTGATTTGAAAGAACTGTTTTTTTTTGGAGTATCAGATAATGGGAAAATTATAGCTAAAAAAATCATTGATTTAATTAAGAAAAAATCAAAAATTAGTTGTGTCTTGATTGGTGTAGAAATTGATCTAAACTCAAACAATAAAATAGAATTTGATAAAAATTTCAAAGAATATAAAAAATCTATAATTGTTGTGAGTGATGTGTCTCAATCTGCAAAAACTTTGCAGCTAATAATAAGTAATTTAATGATGTATAATCCTTCTAAAATTAAAACGGCTGTAATGATTAATAGAGATCACTCATTATTTCCAGTTAAAATTGATTTTTCAGGACTTAATCTATCTACATCTGTAAATGAACGAGTTAATGTAAAAGTTAATGAAAAGGGAAAGTTTACAGTTTACTTAAACTAAATCTTGAATCAACTTGATTATATCTTTTAATTCAATATTATCAGTTTTAATCTTAATATCTGACTTTTCGTAATAAAAACTTCTCTCAAATAAATGTTTTGTAATAAAGGATTTTAACTCATTCTCATTACTTAAATGGGAAATAATAGGCCTTTTATCTAAAGATTTTATTAATCTTTTAGCTAGCGTTTCAATTTTTGCCTTTAAATATATTGATACTGAGTCTGGAGAATTTTGTATGATACTTTGATTATTTTCAAAACAAGGAGTTCCACCTCCAGTTGAAATTATCTTTTTCTCATTTTTATTTGACAACTCATTTAAATATTTATTTTCAATTTTTCTAAAATAAACTTCATTTTTTTCATTGAATATTTCTGAAACTTTTTTTCCCTCCTTTAGCTCAATGTAGCTATCTAAATCATAGAAATTAAAACTAATTTTTTTTGATATAGATCGTCCAATTAAAGTTTTACCTGCACCCATGTATCCTATCAAATAAATTGTTTTAATCCTTTTATTCATATTAACAAATTTATAATAAAAAACCTCATTGAATTATCAATATTTCAATGTATATTTGTCATCTTTTTTAGACCTGGTAGCTCAGTTGGTAGAGCATCTCCCTTTTAAGGAGAGGGTCCTGGGTTCGAGACCCAGCCAGGTCACAACCTTTTTATTGCCTACGTGGTGAAATTGGTATACACGCTACCTTGAGGGGGTAGTGAGCTTAAGCTCGTGCTGGTTCGAGTCCAGTCGTAGGCACATTTTATAAAAAAAAATTCCATTAATTAATTTTTCTAGTCATAAGTTTTTTTAATTTTAATTAGTCATAACTTATGAAGAAATTTTATTTGTTTATTATTTTATTTTGTTTTTTCACATACAGTCAAGATAATATTTTTCAAGATTACAACCAGCTAATTTCTGAAAATGACTATAATCTTAAAATGGTAGCTATTGATGGAGGTATATTTAAAATGGGAAATGATGAAGGTGAAGATGATGAAATGCCATCACGAAATGTTAAAATTAGCTCATTCTGGATAGGGAAATATGAAATAACTTGGGACATATTTAATCTTTTTTTATCTAGGAAAATTGATTC
Source organism: uncultured Flavobacteriaceae bacterium (assembly GCA_905380995.1). Taxonomy (GTDB): domain Bacteria; phylum Bacteroidota; class Bacteroidia; order Flavobacteriales; family Flavobacteriaceae; genus Marisimplicoccus. Next base: position 3,730 of record CAJPUS010000021.1, on the reverse strand, counting down.
TTTTCAGGTCAAAAAAAATTATGAAAATGAGATAAACTTAGACGTAGATGCTGTGTCAGGTGCTACTGCTCCTTATGTAGATATGTCTTTTGGAATGGGGGTTGAAGGATATCCTGCAATTTCAATGACACAATTAACTGCCTCAAAATTCTGTGAATGGCTATCAGCAATGACTGGTAATTACTACAGGCTTCCAACTGAGGCTGAATGGGAATATGCTGCAAGGTCTGGCTCGGAAAGTTTATACCATTATGGAAATTCCATTGACTCTTTATCAAAATATGCATGGTATAAAAATAATAGCAATGGAAAATACCAAAAAGTTGGACAAAAACTTCCAAATGATTTTGGACTACATGATATGCATGGTAATGTTTCAGAATGGACGCTTGACCAATACGATGAAGATGGGTATAAAAATGTAAGTGATAGTTTAATTATCAATCCTTTTAATGAGCCTGTTAGAGAATATCCAAGGGTTGTTAGAGGTGGTTCATGGATGGATAATGCCGAGGATTTAAAAAGTTCAAAAAGAATACCCTCTGAAAAAAGATGGAAAAGAAGAGATCCACAATTTCCAAAAAGTAGATGGTGGCATACAAATGCTCAATTTCTTGGATTTAGAATAGTAAGGCCTTTTAACAAACCTAATAATGTAGAAATTGAATCATATTGGATCAAATAATTAATATATTTAAGTTATGAAAAGAAGAAATTTTATTAAATCTTCATCCCTATTATCCTCATCATTGATTCTACCTGGATTTACATTTAAATCAAAAAAGAATGTTTTTAATGATAGAATTAAATTATCTCTTGTTGGTTGTGGTGGAAGAGGCACTGGGGCTGTAATAAATGCTTTAAATGCTGATAATAATATTGAACTTGTATCTATGTGTGATGTTTTCCCTGATAAAATTAAAAGTAGTCTTGGTTACTTAAAAGACGAATTCAAGGGTACTTCAAAAATTCAAATAAAAGATGAAAATTGTTTTTCAGGTTTTGATGGTTTTAAAAAAACTATAGATAACGCTGATGTTGTTATCCTAGCCACTCCGCCGGGATTTAGGCCACAGCATTTTGAGTATGCTGTTAACTCTTCCAAACATATTTTTGTTGAAAAACCGATAGCAACTGATATATCAGGCATAAAAAGGTTTTTTAATTCAGCAAAAATAGTCAAAGAGAAGAAATTAAATGTAGTTGTTGGTCTTCAAAGAAGATATCAGCCAAGTTATATTAATGTTTTAAAACAAGTTAGAAGGGGTCTAATTGGAAATATAACATCTGGAATTGTAAAATGGAATTCAGGAGGAGTATGGGTAAAAGAAAGAGAAAAAAATCAATCAGAACTCGAATATCAAATGAGAAATTGGTATTATTTTAATTGGCTTTGTGGTGATCATATTGTTGAACAACACATACACAATATTGATGTAGCAAATTGGTTCATTGGCGAGTATCCTATTTCAGCTCAAGGAATGGGGGGTAGAGAAATAAGAAAAGACAAAAAATATGGTCATATTTTTGATCATCATTACGTTGAATTCAAGTATCAAAATGGTACTACTATTCATAGTCAGTGTAGACATCAACCTGATACATTTTACGAAGTAAATGAAAAATTAATAGGCACTAAAGGAATTGTTAATCTTGATGATTCAGGAACTGTAAGTATAACTGATCATAAAGGCAATACGCTATATGAATACGATCCAATTGATGATAAGTCACCGTATCAAATCGAGCATGATTTATTATTTAAGTCAATAAGACAGGGTGATCAAATTAATAATTCAGATTATGCAGCTAGATCAAATTTAGCTTCAATAATGGGCAGAATGGCAACCTATACAGGAAAAGTTATAAAATTAAATGATGTATTGAGAATTAATGATAATTTGGTTCCGAATAATTTAACATGGAATTCAGAACCACCGATTAAGCCAGATACTTATGGTAATTATGAAATTCCTAAGCCTGGTAACTAAATGTTAATTAGAGTAAATTCTAATTAGAGTACTTTTTTATTTTCTTCTAAAGAAATTTCTAACTTTAGATAAAATCCCTTTTGATTTTGCTGTTTCTAACTCCTTTTTCTCCTCAACCACTGACTCAACTTTCTCCTCAACCACTGACTCAACTTTCTCCTCAACCACTGGCTTGACTTTCTCCTGAATAGGTTTTTCAATATTTAGATTATCTTTTTCTTTATTTAATTCAACTTCTTTAATCATTTTTTCTTCCATCTCTTTTCCTTTATTGTAAACAAAAGTTTTTTCAAGATTTCTGTTGAAAAGCTCTGAGTCAAATTCTCCATTTTCTTTTTTTAATTTAAACCATTCACCCCCCTCATAAACTTCTATATCCAAGTTATTAATACTCATTGGACTAAATGTTGCATACCACTCATTTGGATTCGCTCCTTTTGATTTTCCAATTTCAGCCATTTTGTCCCATAATAACGGATTTACCTTAGATTTATGCTTATACTTAGCAAACGTTACAAATAGGGAATTTAAGTTGGTTACCAGTCTTACACAACCAATATATTTTTCAAATTCCTCAGGAGTATTTAAATCAAACTCCTTTTTACCATCATTGAACCTCTTAAATGCTGAATACTCCCAATTAGAGTTAGTAGTAAACCATAGACCTGGTTTTTTTACTTTAAGCATCTTTTCAGTCTGTGATGTAAGTAATTTACCAGTTTTAAAAATTTCAATAAGGTGAGAAAGTGATGTGTAATGATACAATAAAGTTTTTTCCATAAATCAAAGATATGAATTGATTTACTCTTTTTAGTTACTTTTGTAATATGAAATCAATCTTTGATAAGGTATCTAATGACTCTAGTAGATTAGTAATAAAAAGATATAGTACATCATTTTATTTCTCAAGCAATCTACTTTCAAAATCTATTAGACAAGATATTTTTAATATATATGGGTTTGTTAGACTTGCTGATGAAATTGTTGATACATTTCATGAGTTTCCAAAGAAAGAATTACTCAATGAATTTGAGAAGGAATTGTGGAGAAGTATTGATAATAAAATAAGCCTAAATCCAATTCTTAACTCATTTCAGTTTACTGTTAACAGGTACTCTATCCCTAAAAATCTTATTAGCTCTTTTCTGGACAGTATGAAAATGGATTTAGAAAAAAAAGAATATGATTCAATTGAAGAATATAAGAAGTACATATATGGTTCAGCTGATGTAGTTGGATTAATGTGTTTAAGGGTATTTGTAAATGGCTCTGAGAGAGAATATAATGAGCTTAGTCCATTTGCAATTGCATTAGGATCAGCATTCCAAAAGGTAAATTTCTTGAGAGATTTAAAAGATGATTCAAAAATCTTAAATAGGGTATATTTTCCAAATGTTGATATGAGTAATTTTAATGAAGACTCAAAACAAGAAATAATTACTGAAATAGAACAAGATTTTAAAACTGCAGTTAAAGGTATTGTAAGACTTCCAAAAAATTCAAAGTTTGCAGTATACATTGCTTATAGATATTATTTTAAATTATTAAAAAAGTTAAAAAGAATTTCATCTGAAAATATTGTTAAAAAAAGAGTTAGAATTCATAACTTCCAAAAGTTTGTTGTAATTGCTAGATCTTATGTTAAATATCAATTAAATCTTATTCAATGGATATAATTATTTGGATTTTTACAATTATTGTTACATTTACTGTGACCGAGTTTACAGCTTGGTTTAACC
>CAJPUS010000020.1 GCA_905380995.1 uncultured Flavobacteriaceae bacterium | reverse complement strand
ATCGAATTATAACAGGAAATTTTGAAGATGATTTTGAAAAGATTAAAGATGCAGACTGGATAATTGAAGTAATAGTTGAAAATCTTGAAATAAAGAAAACTGTTTTTGAAAAAGTTGAAAAATACAAATCTAGTCATGCTTTTGTTACCTCCAATACTTCAAGTATTCCAATATCCCTTTTGTGTAGTGGAAGGTCTGATGACTTTAAATCAAGGTTCTGTGGAACTCATTTTTTTAATCCGCCAAGATATTTAAGATTATTTGAGGTAATACCCCACACTAGTTCTGATCCATCTTTAATTTCATTTTTAATGGAGTTTGGTGACATAATTCTGGGTAAACAAACAGTTCTTTGTAAAGATACCCCAGGATTTATTGGCAACAGAATTGGAGTAATGTGTGGAATTAAATCTTCTCAATTAACTGATAAGTATAAATTTAAAATTGAAGAGGTGGATTTAATGACAGGAGGTGTAATTGGGATGCCAAATTCAGGAACATTTAGGTTACAAGATTTAGTTGGGCTAGATACTAGTAAAAATGTAACTAACTTTTTAGTCAATAATGTAAATGATGATACATTTTACAGTAAACTCAAAGATTTGCCAGATAATAATTCATTTAATTTTTTAATTGATAATAAGTTTTTTGGAAATAAGTCTGGAAAAGGGTATTATGAAAAGACTAAGGAAAAAGATGAAAATGGTAGGTCTATTATAAAAGCTTTAGATCTAGATTCAAATACTTACAGAAAATCAATTAAACCAAACATTCAAGAAGTTAAAGAGGCTAAATCTATTGAGTTATTTGACAGAAGACTTAAATATCTTGTGGAAGGTGAATCAAATGTAAATAAGTTTTATAAAGAATATTTTTCATCTATTCTTTCATATTCAGCTATGAGCATACCAGAGATTGCAGATGACTTTTATCAGATAGATGATGCAATCAAAACAGGATATGCTTGGAATTATGGGCCATTTGAAATTTGGGATAATCTTGGAATTGAAGAAGCTATTAAAATGATTAAAAGTTGTGGTGAAGAGATTCCTAATTGGATAACCGAAATGGTAAATTCTGGAGCAAAATCATTTTATATTTTTGAAGAGGGAAAAAAGAAGTTCTATGATTTAAATAATAAAGAATATAAGACTATTCCTAGCTCTGAAAATTATTACATATTAGATGCATATAGAGAAACTAAACAGATTCTTAAAAATCCAGAGTGTACTGTACATGATATTGGAGATGGGGTAATGTGCATTGAGTTTCAAACAAAGGGAAATTCAATTGGAGAGGGAATTGCAAAAGGTATTAATGAGGCAATTGACATTGCAGAGAAGGATGGATGGAACGGTATCGTAATTGGAAATAATGATAAGCAATTTTCAGTTGGTGCTAATCTAATGAATATGGGAATGATGGCTATGCAAAAGAATTTTGATGAAATAGAAAAGTTCTTAATTGGTTTTCAAACAATATTGATGAAAATGAGGACATGTAATGTTCCGATTGTATCCGCAACACATGGTTTTGTAATGGGAGGAGGACTTGAAGTTTCAATTCATTGTGATGCAGGGATACACGCATCGGAATCATATATTGGTTTAGTTGAAGCAGGAGTTGGTTTAATTCCTGGTGGTGGCGGTACAAAAGAAATGGCCATGAGAGCTTCAGATTCATTTAATTCAGGGGATGTAAAAATGCCCTCATTAATTGATCATTTTAAATCTATAGCAATGGGATCAGTTTCAACCTCAGCATTTGAGGCATATGATCTTCATTACCTTCTTCAAGAAAGAGATTTTGTTTGTATGAATAGAATGAGAAACATAAGTGTTGCAAAAGATAAAGTTTTAGGCCTTAAAATTGGTTATATACCTCCTTCTTCAAGGCAAGATATCGAGGTTTTAGGTAGATCAGGTTTATCAACTTTATACACTGCAATTAATGAATTTAGATTAGGAAATTATATGTCAGATTATGATGTAGAAGTTTCTAGAAAAATAGCATATGTAATGTGTGGAGGAGATTTAACTTTCTCTCAGAATGTAAGTGAGGAATATCTACTAGATCTTGAACGTGAAAACTTCATGAGTTTACTTGGAAATCAAAAAACATTAGATAGAATTCAGCACATGCTGATGACAAAAAAACCTTTAAGAAATTAACTATGGAAGCATATATAGTAGCTGGTTATAGATCAGCAGTAGCGAAAGCCAAAAGAGGCGGCTTTAAAAATTACAGAACCGATGATTTAGCTGTAGATATTATAAAACACTTAACTTCTCAAGTTCCAGAACTTGATACCACCAAAGTTGACGATGTAATTGTAGGTTGTGCTAATCCTGAGGGTGAGCAAGGTCTTCAAGTAGCAAGATTAATCTCTGCAAGAGCACTTGGCAAAGAGGTTCCAGGTGTTACTATTAATAGATATTGTGCTTCTGGTTTAGAGGCCATTTCTATGGCTGTGAGCAAGGTTAGAGCAGGATTTGGTGATATATTTATCGCTGGAGGTATTGAGAGTATGAGTTTAATCCCTATGACAGGATATAAATTGACTCCAAGTTATAAAGCCAATCTCGAAAATATGAATTATCATATAGGAATGGGTCACACAGCAGAAGCTGTTGCAGAAAAGTATAAAATTAATAGGGAAGCTTCTGATAGATTTTCATGCGAGTCTCATACTAAAGCTGCTAATGCTATTGATAATGGGTATTTTAACGATGAGATTGTTCCAGTAACAGTAGAAGAAGTATTTGTAAAAGATGGTAAGAAGGTATCTAAATCTCATAAAGTAGACATGGATGAAGGGGTAAGAAGGGAGACAACAATTGAGGCTTTATCAAAATTAAGACCTGCATTTAAACTTGGTGGAATTGTTACTGCAGGTAGTTCATCTCAAATGTCTGATGGTGCTGCGTTTGTTTTAGTAATGTCTGAAGAAATGGTCAAGCAATTAGGTGTTGAGCCTATCGCTAGATTGGTTACTTGTACATCTGGCGGAGTAGATCCGTTATTCATGGGGATTGGTCCAGTTGAGGCTATTCCTAAAGCTTTGAAAAAGGCTGGGTTAAGGCTATCCGATATTGAACAAACTGAATTAAATGAAGCTTTTGCAGCTCAAGCTCTTGCTGTTATTCAGGAAAGTGGTCTTGATCCAGATACAGTTAATGTTAATGGTGGTGCCATTGCGCTTGGTCACCCTTTAGGATGTACTGGAGCAAAACTTTCAATTCAATTATTGAATGAAATGAAGAGAAGAAATCAAAAGTATGGAATGGTAACTGCCTGTGTTGGAGGCGGTCAGGGAATAGCTGGGATATATGAAAGACTTTAAATTTTTTTAACCACATAAGTTACAATACCCCAAACTATAAATTCATTTTCTTTGTTGACCTTAATAGGATCATATTTTTTGTTTTCTGGTATTAGATATATGTGGTCTTTTTCAATTTTTACCCTTTTCACAGTAAATTCTCCATTTAAATAGCATACTGCAATTTTATTATTTTTTAACTCTTCACTTCTATCTATCACTAGAATATCTCCATCATCTAGACCTGCATCTTTCATTGATTCACCTGAGACCTTTGCGTAAAATGTAGCTTCTTTATTTTTAACCACAACTTTTTCAATACTAATTCTTGACTCTTCAAAGTCACTTGCAGGTGAAGGAAATCCAGCCGAAATACCATCTCTAATAAATAAGTTTTTTAAAGAGCTATCATCACTTGGTTTAAATATTTTAATATTATTTTTCATATTCTATCTAACAATTAATACTTCATCAATTTCAGTTGTGTAGTTTCTCGAAAGCTTTTGTCTTTTCATCTTCCATATTCTTTTCTGATCCTGACTTCCAAGCCTTACCTTATAGAGTCCGTACTTATTATCAATATTATCAATACTTTTCATTAATTTTTTTTGTTTTTCAAGGTCTTTATCAAATAAGCTAAATTGGTGATTGGACTGAGGAGATAAGCCCATCAATATTATTCCTGCTTTTTTATAAAATTTATTTTTTAAGTAAATTTTCTTCAAAAGTTTTACAGCAAATTTACTTATTTCAATGCTTGAACTTGTTGAGAAAGGGAGTGAACCTGTTAAACTAAAATGATATCTCTCGCTATTTTGTTTAAAAGGATTACTGCGTATAAAAACGCAGATCATATTACACTCACTATTTTGTCTTCTTAGTTTTTTAGAAGCAACTACAGAAAATGTAGTAACTCTCTCAATCAAATCATCTAACGAGGAAATCTCAGATTCAAAACTTCTAGTTGTAGCAATAGATTTTTTATCTGCTTTTCCCTCCTCTATGTCAAGAGTAGGAGTCCCTTCAAGTTCTTTTTTGAGTTTGAGACCTATGATACTCATATTTTTTTTAACCCATTTATCTGGTAGGTTTATGAAGTCCATTCCATTTTTGACATTAACTCCAGATAGCTTCTTTTCATTTTGAAGACCAATCCCCCATATGTCTCCACTAGAAATATTTCTTAAAGCCTCTAATCGTTTTCTGTCATTGTTGATTGAATAGAATCCGTTTGTTTTGTATGAGTTTTTTTTAGCAATTCTATTAGCAACCTTTGCGAGTGATTTAGTTGGCGCTAAACCTATTGAAACAGGTATACCTGTCCACTTAATAACAGTTTCTATTATTTTTTTACATTTTTCATTAGCTTCATCTTCGGAGAATTCGCTAAACTTTATAAATGCCTCGTCAATGCTGTATACCTCTACATCTGGTGCATGTTTAGCTATAATTGTCATTACTCTATTACTCATATCTCCATACAATGTAAAATTGGAAGAAAAAATTTGCACATTATTTTTTTGAAAAATTTCTTTGTATTTAAATGCAGGAGCCCCCATGGGGATTCCAAGTGACTTTGCCTCATTACTTCTAGCTATAACACATCCATCATTATTTGATAAAATCACAAGTGGTTTATTTTTTAAATGAGGTTGGAAAACTCTTTCACAAGAAGCATAGAAATTATTGCAATCAATTAGGGCAAACATTATACAAAAATCTAAAAATTATTGAGAAACATAAAAAACAAGTTGTAATTTTATTAACTATATCACATTTAATGGATAGATTCTCATTTCTTAACTCAGCTCATACAAGTTTTTTTGCAGAAATGTATGACCAATATCTTAAGTCACCTGATAGTCTGGAACCAAGCTGGAAAGCTTTTTTTCAAGGATTTGATTTTGGTGTAGAAAATGCAAATATTACAGTTGAAGAGAAAAAATTTGAAGTTCCTGAGAATATCAAACAAGAATTTAAGGTTGTTAATTTAATTAATGCTTACAGACAAAGAGGTCACCTTTTTACAATAACTAATCCTGTCAGGGAAAGAAGAAAATATTCGCCAACATTAGATATAGAAAATTTTGGTTTAAAGGAAAGTGATCTAGAATTAGTCTTTAGTGCTGGAGAGATAGTTGGAATAGGTCCAAGTAAATTAAAAGCCATAATAAACAAGCTAAAAAAAATA
>CAJPUS010000019.1 GCA_905380995.1 uncultured Flavobacteriaceae bacterium | reverse complement strand
AAAAGCAGTTTCTGAGATATCTTTATTTTCAAAAATATTTGGAATATCAATCATAAATTTTTTTGCAAAGTCAAAATCTCTCTGATCTCCAGCAGGTACTCCCATTACTGCTCCAGTTCCATAACTAGCAATAACATATTCTGAAATCCATATAGGTATTTTTTTTCCCGTAAAAGGATGAATAGCGTAGGTACCTGAAAATACTCCAGAAACAGTTTTTACATCTGATAATCTCTCTCTCTCTGATTTTTTTAAAACTTTATCAATGTAATTTAATATTTCCGATTTATGACTTAATGATGATAATTCAGATATTTCATTGTATTCAGGAGCAATTGTGAGGAAAGAGACCCCAAATATTGTATCTGGTCGTGTAGTAAAAACCTCAATTTTTTTTTCTGAATCTTCAACTTTAAAGTTTACAGACACACCTTTAGATTTTCCAATCCAATTTCTTTGCATTTCTTTCAATGGATCTGGCCAGTCAATTTTATCAAGGTCATTTAAAAGTCTTTCTGAGTACTTACTTATTCTCAAACACCAATGTTTAACTTTTCTCCTTGTAACTGGGAACCCGCCTCTTTCACTAACTCCATTAATAATTTCATCATTTGCTAATACTGTTCCCAACTCTTCACACCAATTTACATCTCCATCAGTCAGGTATGCTAGTCTAAAGTTCATTAAAATATCTGACTTTATTTTTTCATTAAAATTTTTCCACTCAGAGCTAGTAAATGAGTATCCTTTCTTGGAAAGATCTTTTTTAAAATCTTTGTCACCATGACTCTCAAACATATTTATTAATTTATCAATACTCTTTGCTTTTTTATCTTTAGAACAATAAAATGAGTTAAACATTAACGTAAATATCCATTGAGTCCACTTATAATATTTTGGATCAGAAGTTCTTATTTCTCTTGACCAATCAAAAGAAAACCCAATTCTGTCTAATTGGCTTCTGTAAATATTGATATTTTCTGAAGTAGTCTTTCTCGGATGTTGACCAGTTTTAATAGCATATTGTTCAGCAGGTAATCCAAATGAATCATACCCTTGAGGATGAAGAACATTATAACCTTTATGTCTTTTAAATCTAGAATATATGTCACTAGCAATGTATCCAAGAGGGTGACCAACATGAAGTCCAGCTCCTGATGGATATGGAAACATATCTAGCACATAAAATTTAGGCTTTGTAGAAAAACTAACTTTATAAGTTTCATTAGTCTTCCAAAATTCTTGCCATTTCTTTTCTATTTCTAGAAAATTATATCTCACCTTAAGCAAATTTATACAAAGGAAGAACTAATTTAATTAACATAAAAATTAATTTATTATTTGTTTATTACTTTTATAAAGGTTTGGAAAATAAAAAAAGAATCAATTCAGAAGTTAGTAAGGTAAGAAGTAATTTAATTTCTATTTTCCTTATCAATACAGTTGTATTATTTACTTTATCGTTAATTGGTTTTATTTACCTTAACTCCTCTGCAGTTGAAAATTATTTTAAAGAAAATGTTACAATCAATATCTATTTAAAAAATGACACAAAAGAGTCTGAAAATAAGCAATTGATAAAACTGCTAAAATTTAATGAAGATATAAAGGATATTAACTATTTATCTAAAGAAGACGCAGCTAAGATTTTTTCATCAGAGATTGGGGAGGAATTTGTTGGTTTTCTTGGATATAACCCACTCTTAGATGCAGTCTCAGTTCAACTTAAAGGTGATAAAATTGATATATACTTTATTGAGAGTTTTATCAAAGATCTCAGTAATTTTGAATTTATTGAGGAAATTGAATATGACAAACCACTTGTTGATGCGCTCACTAAAAATTTTGAGAAAATTGGATTATGGATCTTAATTATCAGCATTGTGTTTTTTATAACTAGCTTTATTTTAATAAATAATTCAATCAAAATTTCTATTTATTCTAAAAGGGATATTATAAAGACAATGCAACTTGTGGGAGCTACAAGCAAGTTTATAAGAAGGCCATTTATATTCCAGTATCTTAAAATAAGCTTAATCTCTTCAATAACGTCTATATTAATTTTGTATATGTTAGTTTATCAGCTTAATCTTCAAATAGAAGAAATAAACTTTTTTACAAAAATAAGCGATTCATTCTTGCTAATCAGTTTTATAATATTTTTTGGATTATTTACTTCATTTATTAGTTCATTTTTAGTTACTCAGAGATATTTAAAATTAAAATTTGTAAGATAAAGTTATGGCTGAGAAAGATTATTTATTTAATAAAAGAAGATATAGATTGCTTATTTTATCCATTTTCATAATAGGTATTGGTTTTGTTTTAATGTCTGGAGGTGAGTCAGCTGACCCTGATATTTTTAATAATGAAATATATAATTTCAGACGAATTAGGCTTGCACCCCTAATGGTGATATCAGGTTTTATATTGTGTATATATTCAATCCTTTTTAAGGATAAGAAATAATGGAGGAGTATAGTATAGATAGTTTTTCGATTAATGATATAAATGAGGGCAAACTAATTCTCGTAGATAAACCTCTAAGATGGACTTCATCTGATGTCGTTAAATATATACGTAAATCACTTCAACTTAAATTTAAAATAAAAAAAATCAAGGTTGGACATGCTGGTACACTTGATCCATTAGCCACTGGATTATTAATTATATGCATAGGGAAACAAACAAAAAGTATTTCTGAATATCAAAACTTATCAAAAACATATACTGGTAAATTTAAACTTGGTGAATCTACATTATCCTATGATGCAGAAACAGATGTTAATGAAAAATTTGAATATAAGCATATTACTTTCGATGATTTAAAAAATTTAGCATATAAGTTTATCGGAAAGAGTATGCAAAGACCTCCAATATTCTCCGCAATTAAGAAGGATGGTAAGAGGTTATACGAATATGCAAGAGAAAATAAAGAAATTGACATAGATGAAAGAGAAATTAACATTTATAATTTTGAAATAATAGACTTTGCTTCTCCATATGTTGATTTTAAAATTGAATGCTCTAAAGGAACCTATATTAGGTCAATTGCAAATGATTTTGGTAAAAAATTATACTCAGGTTCTTATTTATATGAGTTAAGACGAACTAAAATTGGCAAGTTTTGTGTTCTTAATGCAATGTATATTAAATAGATGTTAAAACTTAATATTATATTTGTGTTATCCCTTTGAAATGAAATATAATCGTATTCTTTTAAAACTTAGTGGAGAAGCTCTTCTTGGAAAGAATTTGTATGGTATTGATAATGATAGACTTATAGTATATGCAAAAGAGATTAAGCAAATTCATGAGCAAGGTGTAGAAATTGCAGTTGTAATTGGTGGTGGTAATATCTTTAGAGGATTAACTGGATCAGAGGATGGGATAGACAGAGTTCAAGCTGATTATATGGGAATGCTAGCAACAGTAGTTAATGGTCTTGCACTTCAAAATGCGTTAGAAAATATAGATATTCCAACAAGACTTCAGTCAGCTATAAAGATGGAGTCAATAGCTGAGCCATTTATCAAAAGAAAAGCAGCCAGACATTTAGAAAAGGGTCGTGTTGTAATATTTGCATCAGGAACTGGTAACCCATATTTTACAACTGATTCTGCTGCAGTTTTAAGAGCAATCGAGATTAATGCAGAGGTTATTTTAAAAGGTACAAGAGTTGATGGTATATATAATAAGGATCCCGAAAAAAATGAAGAAGCTATTAAATTTGATAATATTTCGTTTGAAGAAACTATAAAAAAGGGTTTAAAAATAATGGATACAACTGCTTTTACTTTGAGCAAAGAAAATGAGCTACCAATTATTGTATTTGACATGAATATTAAAGGTAATTTGACAAAAGTTGTAATGGGTGAAAAAATTGGGACTAAAGTGTCTAAATAACTAAAATTATGGAAAATAATCAAGAAATAATTGACAGTGCAGAGCTAAATATGATGTCAACTATAAGTCACCTGGAAACAGAATTAGCAAAAATTAGAGCGGGGAAAGCAAATCCAATAATGTTAAAAGGTATTTCGGTTGAATATTATGGAAATATGACACCTTTAAATCAAGTTGCTTCAGTAAGTACTCCAAATTCTCAAACAATATCTATTCAACCATGGGAGAAAGGAATGCTTGAAGAAATTGAAAAGAGTATCATTAATTCTAATTTAGGACTAAATCCTGTTAATAATGGTGAATCATTATTGATCAATATTCCACCATTGACAGAAGAGAGAAGAGTAGAACTTACAAAAATAGCAAAATCAGAATCTGAATTAGCAAAGGTAAGTATCAGAAACTCTAGAAAAGATGCAAATAACAAAATTAAAGCACTTGATATATCAGAAGATTTGAAGTCTAATCTTGAAATAGATTCTCAAGAGTTAACTAATAAGTACATTATAAAAGTTGATGAAATGTTTACTCTTAAAGAGAAAGATATTCTGACTTTATAGCATATGGACTTAATTAAGATAAAAGACATATATAGCTCTCCTAAATACAATAGTAAAATTATTGTAGCAGGCTGGGTAAGGGCATTTAGAGGAAATCGATTCATTGAACTAAATGATGGCTCAACTATTAAGAATATCCAATGTGTTATTACTGAATCAAAGACAAACAATGAAATAATTAAGAAAATCAATGTTGGTTCCTCACTCAAAATTCAAGGAACTTTAATTCAAAGTATCGGGAAAGGCCAAACTTTTGAAATCGAAATTACACAAATAGAAATTATTGGAGAATCTGACCCTGATAAATATCCAATCCAACCTAAGAAGCATAGTTTTGAATTTTTAAGGGAACAAGCTCATCTTAGAATAAGAACATCAACATTTAGTGCTGTTATGAGGATAAGATCAAAACTTGCATTTGGGGTTCATAAATTTTTTAATGAAAAAGGGTTTAACTATATACATACTCCTATTATTACATCAAACGATGCTGAAGGTGCAGGGGAAATGTTTCAAGTTACAACCTTAAATAATTCACAAAAAGGAGAAAAAGAAGTTGACTTTTCTGAAGATTTTTTCGGTAAGAAAACTAACTTAACAGTTTCAGGTCAATTGGAAGCCGAGACATATGCTCTAGGCCTTGGTAATGTATATACTTTTGGCCCGACATTCAGAGCCGAAAACTCCAATACTTCAAGACATGCATCTGAATTTTGGATGATTGAACCTGAGATGGCATTTTATAACTTGGATGATAGTATGTATTTAGCTGAATCTTTTTTAAAATATATTCTTAAAGATATGATGAATTCATGTAAAGAAGATTTAAAATTTCTTGATGAAAGACTCAGAAAGGAACAAAGCCCGAAACCTAAGAGTGAAAGAGATGAGCTAAGTCTCATAGAAAAAATTAACTTTACCGTAAATAATAAATTCACAAGAATTTCATATTCTGATGCTTTTGAAATTCTTAAAAACTCTAACTATAATAAAAAGAAAAAATTTAAATATTTAATTACTGAATGGGGATGTGATTTTCAAAGTGAACATGAGAGATTCCTCGTAGAGAAACACTTTAAATCGCCAGTAATTATATATAATTATCCATCAAAAATTAAGGCATTTTACATGAGGCTTAATGAAGATGAAAAAACAGTTAGGGCAATGGATGTCTTATTTCCAGGAATTGGGGAAATAATTGGAGGTTCACAAAGAGAGGAGAGATTAGATGTTCTTCAGAAAAGAATCGATGAAATGGGAATTGATGATAAAGAGTTGTGGTGGTATTTAGAACTAAGAAAATATGGAACAGTTCCTCATAGCGGTTTTGGGCTTGGCTTTGAAAGACTAATAATGTTTTGCACAGGAATGATGAACATAAGAGATGTAATACCATATCCAAGGACACCAAAAAACGCTTCGTTTTAATTTGAATTAATTCTTTTATTACTTTTGTTTAAGTATACGATTATAATATGCTTAATCAGAAACTACAATTAAAGTTATCTCAAAAGCTTTCACCACAGCAAATTCAACTAATGAAGTTGATTCAACTGACTACAGCTGAATTAGAGCAAAAAGTAAAGAATGAAATTGAGGAGAATCCAGCACTTGAGCCTGGGAGCGAATCATTGGATAGTAATTCAAGTGATTTTGATTCAGAGACTCAAAACGAGGATATTAATGTTGATGATTATCTCTCAGATGAAAACGATGATTTTAGTCAAAATTTTTACTCAACAAGTGAAGAAAATAATAATTTTCAAACAAAATCATCACCAAGTTTTCATCAATATTTAGATAATCAATCTCGAAACTTAATTTTAAATGATAAAGAGAAACCATTATGTGAATTCTTAATTGGAAGTATTGATGAAAGTGGTTATCTGACAAGAAAGATTGAAGATATTATTGATGATTTGGCTTTTACTCAAAATATTACAGCAACTATAGATGATGTTGAATCTGTCTTGAGAAAAATTCAAGACTTAGATCCACCAGGTATTGGTGCAAGATCACTTCAGGAGTGTCTTTTAATTCAACTTAACAAAAAATCTAATCAAAAAGAGTCAATTTTAAATTCAATTAAAATAATTAAGTCTGAATTTGAATTGTTTTCTAAAAAAAAATTCTCTAAACTTTCTGAAAAATTAAATTTATCTAAAGATGATTTAAAAGCATCAATTGATGAAATCTCAAAGTTAAACCCTAAACCAGGAGGATCAATAAGTAGCGAATTCTCTAATAATACTATAATTCCTGATTTCATTTTAAAAATTGATGATGGACAACTAATAGTTGAGTTAAATAAAAGAAATTCTCCAGAGCTAAGACTTTCAAACTCATACAAAAATATACTAGAGGGCTATAAAAATGATCCTAATAAATCAAAGTCACAAAATCAAGCTATACAATTTTTAAAACAAAAGCTTGATTCAGCTAAATGGTTTATTGATGCTGTTGAGCAGAGATATCAAACTCTGTTTCAAACAGTGAATGCAATTGTGACTTTTCAAAATGATTATTTTATGTCTGGTGAGGAGTCTGATCTCAAACCTATGATTTTAAAAGATATAGCTGAAAAAATTAATATGGATATATCTACAATTTCAAGAGTAGCAAATAGCAAGTACATAGACACACCTTACGGAATTAAATTATTAAAGAGTTATTTTTCAGAAGGAATTAAAAATAAAGATGGTAACGAGATTTCAACTATAGAAATTAAAAAAACTTTAAAGCAAATTATTGATAATGAGAACAAGGCAAACCCATTATCAGATAATGAATTATCTAAAGGTTTATCTGACAAGGGATACAAAGTTGCTAGAAGAACCGTATCAAAATATAGAGAACAACTTGATCTACCTGTTGCAAGACTAAGGAAAGAACTATAATATATAGAAGATAAGACCCAATCTAAAAAAGCTGATATTTAAATCGTTCCCATTTAAGGTTTTTTTATCACTTAATATAGGATTTAAATCATATTCTAGTGAAATATTCCAAGTATTGTAACCAAAATTGATGTATATAGAGGTCGTCCAATCTTCCATCTCATCAATTAAGATTTCAGATCCATATGAAGGGTTTGAATATAATGGAAAATTTTTTTTTAATTTAAAACCGGAATATATCCTCCAAAATTTATATTCATCAATTGATGATCCTCTCCATCTGTATTCAATTGGTAAGACAATTGATGAATAAGATATTTTGTTTTTAGACTCCAAGAACCTGCTTACTACAGTTCTGTATTCAATAACACCATAATTTTTAGATGGTTGAATATTTGATGTAAAAAAATTTCTCTCATATCCTAGACCGATTCCAATAGCTCTTGTGGAGTTGTCGTTAATAGGAAAGTCTCTAATAAAACCAAATTGAAAATTTCCAGAGAAACCATTTTGTTTAAAGTCTTCTAAAGACTCTAATTGTAAAAAGTAGCTAGATCCAAAATAGAATTGATCTTCTCTATAAAACTTTTTTTGAGAATCAAATTGAGAAAAACTTGGTTGGTAAAAAAATAATAAAGAAAAAAAGAAAAAAAACTTTTTTCTAATTAAAATTTTGAGTGTAGTCACCAACTCTGGTTGTATAATTTAGCTTAAGAGCATTTACTTTTCGAAGTTCTTGTTTGATATCACTGATAATTCCCATTTTAGTATCGCTATCAACCTTAAGGGCAGTTGTTAAAACATTTTGAAGTTCTTCTCGTTTGGCAGCTCTTTCAGCAAGAACAAATGCACCTACCTCTTCAACTGATCCAAATTTATCATTTAATTGGATTCTAGCCTGAGTACCATAAGTGTCTACGTACCTACTGGATGGCTTTCCTGCGTATATGTAGATGACTCTGTCTTTTTTATCAAGCTTTTGAACTTGATCAGCAGCAGGTAGTGTGTTTTGCACCATTAAAGTACTATCACGCATAACAGTTGCAACCATAAAAAAGAATAATAACATAAACACAATATCTGGTAATGATGCAGTTGATATAGCAGGAAGATCTCCACTTTTCTTTTTATTAAATTTTGCCATTTTAATTAACTTTACTAGGTTCAGCCTCAGATAATTTTTGAGGATATAATTGTTTAACTACATCTAACTTTTCTTTTAAGCTTGCTTTATCATCGGAAGATGTTCTGGGATCACTATAAAGAAGATCAGCCTCTACATATGAAATCCCCAGATTTGGATTTAATCTTGAGAACTCTCGATTTCTTAATTCATTGTATGCTGCAACAAGTTCATTTTGAACTGCTATATAGACTTTGTATTCTGTTTCTCTATCATTTTTGAGAGAAATAATTGCCTTATCTGGATTGTCAGATGACCTTGGATCTCTTTCACCTTGGCAATAATCACAAGCTTCTTCACCAGATCCACCACCATTATCAAGAAAATCTACAGCAAGACCTCTCAATTCTTTAATATCAGTTAATGATTCCTCAACTAATAACTGATTATTTTTGTTCACAACAACTGTAAAAATATTTTTTTCTCTAATTATAGGCGGATCAATCTGATCTTCCATTGGAGGAAGTTTTCTGTTTATACCACTATCGGTCTCAATTGTTGTTGTTACTAAAAAGAAAATTAAAAGTAAGAAAGCAATGTCTGCCATTGAACCGGCATTAACTTCTGGAGCTTTTCTCTTAGCCATAGTTTATTTTTTAAATATTTTTTTTGCACTTGGGAACACCATTAAAACAACTGCAATAATTGTTAAAATGTAAAATACTCTAATTCCTGTACCCACTAACTTAGAGCCAGTTGCCGAGAGAACTTGGCCATCCCTCATAGGAGTTTCAACTCCTTTAGATATAAAAAAAGCAATTAATATAACCATAAAGAATAACCCTACAGATTTTAAAGCATTCTTCAACTTTGACTTATCTTCAGCAATTTCTCTAAAAGAAAAAATTAAAGTTATTGCAACTGCTATGAATAAAATAACTTGACTTAACAAAATTATAGGAGTTATAGCTCCATAATTTCCTGATGCAGCAGCCATTTTAATACTATCATCACCACTTGCAAACACAATTGATAGAAATATTATGCCTAATACTCCTAGTGCAATGCAACCAACTCTGGTAATTTTTTCTAAATTCATAATATGTTATTTATTTTGAGATGAGAGTATATCAATCAAAGTAATTGAAGCATCTTCCATGTCATTAACTATTGAGTCAATTTTAGCTACTATGTAATTGTAAAAAACTTGTAATATTATTGCAACTATAAGTCCAAATACTGTTGTTAAAAGAGCAATCTTAATACCACCTGCTACAAGAGATGGCTGCATGTCACCAGCAGCTTCAATTCTATCAAATGCATTAATCATTCCAATAACTGTTCCCATGAAACCAAGCATTGGAGCTAATGCAATGAAAAGTGAAATCCATGAAACATTTTTTTCAAGTTGTCCCATTTGAACACCTCCATATGATATAACTGCTTTTTCAGCACTTTCAACTCCATCCTTAGCTCTATCAAGACCTTGATAAAAAATTGATGCGACAGGTCCCTTTGTATTTCTACAGACTTCTTTTGCAGCTTCAATACCTCCGGATTTCAGTGCATCTTCAACACCATCAGTCAGCTTATTTGAATTAGTTGTGGACATGTTTAGATAGATTATTCTTTCTATTGAGATTGCTAGACCTAAAATAAGACATATAAGAACGATTCCCATGAAACCTGGACCACCTTCAATAAATCGCTTCTTTAATTCTTGTGTGAAACCAGCAGATGTGTCAGAACTTTCCATCATTGGTTCATCTTGTGAATCCTGGGTAATTACTGAACTATTTATTATAATTGAGGCATGTACATAATTAGTAGATACAAAGCTAACAGACAATACTAGGATTAAGGCTAATAATATTTTTTTCATTTTAGTAATGTTTTCAATAATTGAGAATTGAAAGATATAAAAATTATTAAATGATTCAAATTTTTTTTTTCTTGATAATATTGTTTCTTTCTTTAAGAATAATTTTAGTTGGATGGTTCGTATTTTTTATAAGGATATGAATCAGGAATTACATAAGGACCTGTTGTAATATTTAATGGGAACTCTGATTCTGGATCTAAAATAAATTCAAGCATAACTGCCTGATAACCAATCAAATCATTCTCTAACTTAATATTGTAAATATTATCTTTATTTCTTTTTAAGTTAGATTTAAACCAAAGGTCACCTTCCTGCCATAGTCTGAAATCTCTTCCATCTTTATTAAAGGCTTTCCAAATTGAAATTGAATATTCACCCTCGTAATCTAAAATAACTTTTAAATTGTCATCAACTTTCTCCCAATCTAAAAATGGTAGATTAATATTATTACTTACCCTGTAAAAAAAACTAATTAAATCATTATTTAAATATCTTCCTTGAAGAGAGTGATTAGTGTTAGGTACATATCTTATCAATTTTTTTCCAGGAAGGTCACTAAAATAAAACCTCCATGAGTCAGTTGAGAAAAACTCATCAGACCCAGCGTTTATGATATACTTTGGAATAGTAAATTTATCTTTAAAAGAATATGGTTCAACAAAACTCAGAAGTACATCAAATTCTTTAGTACCCATCCAATTATGGATATCATAATTAACATATTCCTGAACAGCTGGAGAGAATTCCCCATAACTTCTATAATGGTTCTCAAATGAAGGAATTAAGTTAAGCATGTCAATGACTAAAGGAACTACTCCCACAACCCTATCATCAACTGCTGCAGTTGTCCAAGCAGTCCACCCTCTTTTCGAAGCACCTGAAACTACAAAGTCACTTAATTCCTTATTATTTTGTAAAGCTATTTCTTGAGCCAAATCCATAGCTCTTACTACAGCTCTTGTCATTGGTAATCTTGGCAACCACTCAATGACATTCTTATTTGCACCTCTTTCAAGAAATTGGCTCCAAGAGTATGCAATCAAATCATCCTCAATAAAAAAGTCTTGTTTTGAATTTAAAAAATTAATTGGTTGATTAGGAATATTGTGAATATTAACTATAATTGATTTAGTTTTTAAGGCATAATCAACAGAAATTGAGTCGAGTCTAAAATACTTATCATTTGTATTTCCAGAGTCAATAAATATTAATCCTGTAGTAGTATCTGTATTATCAGGAATAACTATATCAACATAATGCGTCCACTCTACGTTGTCAACTTGTTTTGAGTCTAACCACTCACCTGAGATCATTTTTATATGAAATCCTGTCCACTCTTTCTGATAAATAATATCTTCAATCTCATAACTAAATTCATTTTTGGTAGATTCAATATAGTCATCTATTGAATCATAACTAAAATTTGGTAAAAAAGCATAATTAAAACCATAGTACAATAGAATTACTATTAAGACTGAAAGAATAATCTTCAAATTCATAATGCTAAATTTAAAAAAGTTTTATTATGTTAAAACGACTTTTTTTAGTTAAATATTTTTCAATATTTTTATTAATGTTAGAATATCATTTATTAAATTATGTTACCACCTTATTATTGTACTTCCCCATGTAAATCCACTGCCAAATGAGGCTAAAACAACTAAGTCGCCTGATTTTATTTTGCCTTCTTGCCATGCTTCAGTTAATGCAATCGGAATTGATCCAGCTGTAGTATTACCATATTTTTGTATGTTGTTATAAACTTGTTCATCGGATAAACCAAATTTCTTTTGAACAAATTGAGAAATTCTGAGATTAGCTTGATGAGGTATTAGCATATCTATTTCTCGTGGTGATAATCCATTTTTATTTAAGCCTTCCATTATAACTTCTGAAAATCTAACAACAGCATTTTTAAAAACTAATTGACCATTCATATGTGGGTAATATGAGATATCATCTGGGTCATTATCCTTAATAATTTTGTTTACCCACCTATTTGTATTTGGTCCAATCAGCGTTAATTCTTCAGCAAACTTACCTTCAGAGTATAAATGCGAGGATAGAATTCCTTTTTTTGGATCCTCCTCTCTTGAAATTATTGCAGCACCAGCTCCATCACCAAAAATAACTGTTACTGCTCTGCCTCTAGTAGAAAAATCAAGACCTCCTGAATGATTTTCTGATCCAATTACAAGGATATTTTTATACATGCCTGATTTAATAAACTGATCAGCGGTAGCAATAGAGTATATGAAACCTGAACACTGATTTCTTATATCCATTGCTGGACAAGTTTTAATTTGTAGTTGTTCTTGAACAAGAACACCACCTCCAGGAAAATAATAATCTGGACTTAATGTTGCAAAAATAATTAAGTCAATTTCATCTTTGTTAATCCCTGACCTTTCAATAGCAATTTTTGCCGCTTTTACACCCATTTTTGCAGTAGAATTGCCATCCCCTTTTTTGATATGTCTTCTTTCCTTAATTCCTGTTCTTTCTATTATCCACTCATTTGATGTATCCATCATTTTTGATAAATCATCATTTGTTACTATATTTTCAGGAACATACATTCCTAAACCTGAAATCTTTGAATTATACATAATCTAGGTTTTTTTCAAGTTAATCAATTTTAGCAAGAACAAAGTTTTTTTAAGCAAACTTAGTTTACAAATAAATTTAAAATTAAACTCACAGAAAATTGATCACTGCTTAATTTTATTCTTTTTAAAATATATAGCTAACTTTGATAATGATTCGAAAAGTAATTTTTATAGCTGTTATATTAAATCATTCATTTATTTTTTCTCAAAACAATATTGTAAATATTGATTCTATTATTAAATCTGATAATTACAAAGTATTAAAAAATATCAGTTACGGTATAGATAAAAAAAATAAACTTGACTTGTGGATTGCAAGTACTGAATTAAAAACTCCATTTGTTATTTATATTCATGGAGGAGGGTTTGGATCAGGAAGTAAAAATGCTGCTTATTCTAAGGATAATTTTAAAAGAATTAAAAGGCTATTAGAAAACAACATTTCATTTGCAACAATTGATTATAGATTTAAAAATAATGATGACTTTTTATTAACATCATTTAACGATGCTAAGAAAGCGTTACAATATTTAAAATTTTATAATGACAAATTTAACCTATTGAAAAGTAAGGTAGCTCTAATGGGAGCTTCTGCTGGAGCAACTTCATCTTTATGGATTGGATTACAAGATGATTTATCAGATAAAAAAAGTAAAGATCCCATCCTTCGTGAATCCACAAAAGTTTCTTGTATAGTTGGAATTGCTGCAGCTCATTCACTAAATTTAAACAGGTGGAAAGATATGGCAAACGTTGATGAAGAATATTTAAAATCTATTTTTGAAAAGTATCTTGGAAAGATGGATACTGAAAAATGGATGGAAAGATCTTTTAATAAAAATTATGTTTCTGAAGTTGACTTTTTTGAAAAAATGGATTCTAATGATCCTCCAATTTTTATAATAAACTATGGGAAAAACACAAAGCCAAAAAATATTGCTGATTTCCATCATAATCCTTTACACGCAAAACTTTTAAAAAACAGAGCAGACTCTTTAAAAATTAAAAATGTTGTTTATGCTCGAGAAATTGGAATTATAGACAAATCAAATAAAGGCATTGTAGATTTTATAATTGAGAATTTAAATTAAAAATTGCACAGAGTATGTAATTCACACCCAAGATTCTATTTCTAGAATGCACGCTTTATAAGATTGTTCCTTAAACCACTACTAACCTGTGCAAACAATTATCTTATTATTTAAAAACAAAAAAAATTTTGTAATTTATTTCAAGTATTTTTCACTAAAAAATTTAAATCAAAAAAATTAATGAAATGCAATCACAAATCATTAAATTTCTAGCTCTTATTTTCTTATTGATTTCAAGTTGTATTGAAAATAAAAAAAAACATTTATTCATATTATCAGGTCAATCAAATATGGTACTTCTTGATGAAGAGGAAACCTTTATCCCTATTTTAGAAAAAAAATTTGGTAAAAATATGATTTTAGTTGTAAAAGATGCTAAAGGGGGTGAACCTATAAGGAGATGGTATAAAAAATGGAATAAAAAAAGTAAAGAAAACTATAATCTTAATCCAATAAATGAATTTGGGGAAGATTCAATTGGGAATTTGTATGACAAGCTAATTACTAAAGTAAAAAAAATAACAATTGATAAAAAAATTGAATCAATAAGTTTTATATGGATGCAAGGTGAAAGAGATGCAAGAGAAAACTTAGCTCAATATTATGAAAAAAGTTTGTTTGGATTATACGATCAGTTGTCTAAAGATTTAAATAGAGAAAACATAAATTTTATAATTGGAAGAATTAATGATTTTGACTTAAAAAACTTAAATTATAAACATTGGACAAAAATTAGAGAAATCCAAGTTAAATTTGCTGAGTCAAATGATAAATTTAGTTGGATTAATACTGATGATCTAAATGATGGATATAATAAAAAAGGTGATTCAATTAACAATGATTTACATATGTCAGTTAAAGGATATAAAACTTTAGGTAAAAGATTTGCAGAAAAAGCAATTGAATTAATTGTTAATAATAATTAATTTATAAACTGCATTATTAGTCAATTAAACACTAAACACAGAGTCATATTCAAACTTGTAATGAGAAGATATTTGACTTGGATATTAAAATAGAATACAAATACACTGTAACTAATATCTGGATAAATGAGAATTTCCACACTTTTTACCTTTTAACATATCTATGAACAAGTCTAATTGACTTTGATCCAAATTTCGACTTGTCCACCAAGTTGCATGTTCATTTATACCAAGCTGTTCATCAATAATTAATCCCCACATTGGTGCAATCTGATTTGGGATCATAGAGTAACGCACATCTGTAATAATATTTTTTTCTTTATCATAACCTAGATAATCTTGAGAAAACCAACGAAATCTCTCGATATCCTTTTTTTGCTGACTATCTTTGTCAAGATCCAGCAGATGGTATTTATAATCAAAAACCCTTATAGTTTCTCCTAAACACCAAGTAGATGATTGTACTGTTCGAATTGCATCAACATAAAAAGTTTCTTTATGTCTATAAATGGACTTCCATAAAATCAAATTTCCAAATGATGGCTTAAGAGTAAGACGCTCAGCACTATGACCCCTCAAAGTCGCTAGTTCGATTGCAGTTGATAAAGCTCTTTCGTATTGAACAAAACCTATAGATAAATAAAAAATAATCCATCCAATTCCAAAAAAACTAAATATCTTTTTTTTAGTTTTTAATGCAATTCCAAGAAATATTAATAAAGGAATTGTGAAGAGTGGATCAACAATTGATATATTATTCCAACTAACCCGTTCGTTAGAAAAAGGCCAATAAAGTTGAGTGCCGAAGGAAGTGCATGCATCTAGCAATCCATGAGTTGCATATCCCAACAAGCTTGCAAAATAGACAGTCTTCAGGCTCAAGGAGCTTTTAACAAAAGGAAATATTAGTAAAGCAAAAATTAAAGAACCGAAGGGAATAAAAAAAAGTGAGTGTGTAAACTGTCTATGATATTCAAGAGATAAAATTGGATCAGTTGATGACTTAATTAAAACATCTAAATCAGGTGTCAATCCTGCAAGGAAACCAATGAAACCGATCTTGAAAATATTATTTTTATTAGCAACAGACTGAGCAAAAGCTGCGCCAACTGTTCCTTGAGATAATGGATCCATATAAATTTAGTTAAAAATTATTCCCACTAAATAGTTGCGTTAAAGTTAATAACAATAACAATCAATACAACAATCCTATGGTTTATAAGTTTGAATTAGGTTTAGCAGAGAGGATGGGATTCGAACCCACGATTCCATTTCTAGAATACACGCTTTCCAAGCGTGCGCCTTAAACCACTCGGCCACCTCTCTAATTAAACAAATTTAAAAAATTAATCTCCAAAAATTTTAATAGAGTTTTGCTCAGTTACAGATGAAACCTCGTCAATATCAATATCGTATATTTCCGCAATCTTTGATGCAATAATTTGCAGGAAAGAACTCTCATTTCTTTTTCCTCTATGTGGAACCGGAGCAAGATATGGAGAATCTGTCTCAAGTACGATTTTATTTAATGGAATTGAACTTAAAAATTTTGAAATCTTTCCATTTTTAAATGTTACGACTCCACCA
>CAJPUS010000018.1 GCA_905380995.1 uncultured Flavobacteriaceae bacterium | reverse complement strand
AGTTGCTCAGGTCTTAATTCAAATATACTATCTTCTAGTATATTTTCTTGTAAATCAAAACTTTTTAGAGAATTCTTTATTTTTTTTCTTCTTTGTTGAAAACATAATTTGATTACCTTATCTAACATATTGAGATCACAACAAATGTTTAAATTCTTTTTTCTAGTTAATGAAATTACTGATGAGTTTACTTTAGGTTTAGGGAAAAAAACATTTGGTGATATATTAAACAAAATTTTGGTGTCATAAAATAGTTGTGTTTTGACAGATAATATTCCGTATTGTTTACAATTGTTTTTGCTTATTATCCTCTCAGCGACCTCTTTTTGGAACATTCCAATAAGTCCACTAATAGATTTATAATTATCAATTGTTTTTAATAATATTTGAGATGAAATGTTATATGGAAAGTTTCCAATAATTAATGTGTCTTTTTCCGATGGGTAAGTTGATCCAATATCAAATTTTAAAAAATCTGCTTCAATAATATTAAGCCTCTCTTTTTGAAATTCACTATTTAGGAATTCAACTGATTCTTTATCTACCTCAATTAAAGTAAGCATGTCTTTAATATGAAGTAAATGTTTTGTAAGAGCTCCTTTTCCAGGCCCAACTTCAATAACCTTTTTAAATTTTTGGAAATTAATAGCTTCAACTATTTTTTTTGAAATATTATCATCTATTAGAAAGTGTTGACCCAGGAATTTTTTTGGATTAACATCTCTGTGCATAATCTAATTGATTAAATCAAATCCAGTATATGGAACTAATGCTTTAGGAATTTGAATCCCTTCATTAGTCTGGTTATTTTCGATAAGTCCTGCTATAACCCTTGGAAGAGCTAAAGAACTTCCATTAAGAGTATGTAATAATTCGTTTTTACCCTCTTTATTTTTAAACTTAAGGTTTAAACGTTTTGATTGGTATGACTTAAAGTTTGATACTGAGCTTATCTCCAACCATTTTCTTTGCCCTTTTGAAAATATTTCAAAATCATATGTTATCGATGATGTAAATCCAAGATCACCTGCACACAAATTAAGAATTCTAAAATCTATTTTGAGTTCACCTAAAATTTCTTTTACATGCTCTTTCATATTTAGTAAAGCTTGGCTTGAATTATCAGGATGTTCAAGCCTTATTATTTCAACTTTATCAAATTGATGAAGTCTATTTAGGCCCCTTACTTCTAATCCATAGCTTCCAGCTTCTCTTCTAAAACATGGAGTATATCCTGTCAGAAGAACTGGAATTTCATCTGCAGATAAAATTTTATCTCTGTAAATATTTGTAAGAGGTACTTCAGCAGTTGGAATTAAATAAAAGTTATCCTCATTTACATGATACATTTGACCATCTTTATCTGGTAATTGTCCTGTAGCAAAAGCTGAATCAGAGTTTACTATATGTGGAACTTGGAATTCAGTATATCCTGCAGATGTATTTTTATCTAAAAAATAGTTAATAAGTCCTCTTTGAAGTTTAGCACCTTTTCCTTTATATACAGGAAAGCCAGATCCGGTAATCTTGCTTCCAAGTTCAAAATCAATTATATCATACTTTTTTGCAAGATCCCAATGTGTTTTTAGACTTTCATCAGGTTCTAATTTTTCATTACTTCTATAAACTTCAATATTATCATTAATAGTCAGACCTTCAGGAACTTCTTTATCTGGAAGATTTGGAATAGATGTTAATAATTTAAAAATATCTGATTTTGTTTTTTCAAGTTGATCAGAAAGAATCTTAGATTTTAATTTTAAATCACCTGATTTCTCTTTCATAGCAGAAACACTGTCTTCACTATTACCAGATTTAAATATTTCTGAAATTTTCTTTGAGATATTGTTCGACTCAAATAAAATTTGATCTAATTCTTGTTGAATTTTTTTTCGAGAAAGATTAAGATCAATAATCTTGTCAATTATTTTTAAATCTTTAAAACCTCTTTTTTTTAAACCTATGAGTGTCTCCTCCTTGTTATTAGAAATTGTATCAATTGAAAGCATAGGTTATTTTGAAATCAAAGATAGAACTTATTTGTTTATTAGCTTTAAGCAATGTTCTTCATCTTTTGCTAATTGAGCCTTCAGAGCGTCAATTGAAGAAAACTTTATTTCGTCTCTTATCTTCTCAACAACATCAACACTAAGAATTTTATTATAAATCTCCCTATCAAAGTTAAAAAGGTTTACTTCAATAGATTTTTCTTTAGATCCTATAGTTGGGCGGTGACCTATGTTCATCATACCATTGTATAATTTATTATCAATTTTTGTTTTGATATAGTAAACACCATCTTTTGGAATAATTTTATAGTTTTCTTCAATTAAGATGTTAGCAGTAGGATATTCTATTTGCTTGCCCAGCCCATCCCCTTTAACAACTTTTCCGGATAAACTAAAGAATCTACCTAAATATTTTTTTGTTGTTTCCAAGTTACCTTTATTAATTGAGTTCCTAATCTTTGTAGAGCTAATAGCAATTTTTTCTATTTCTTGAGCATCAATTTCATCAACTATAAAATTATATTCGCTTGAGTATTCTTTAAGATCTGAGATTGATGCTTCTCGTCCTTTGCCAAATCTGTGGTCATACCCTATAATAATATGTTTTAACTTAAGCTTATATACTAAATACTCTCTTATAAATTGATCAGCAGATAACAATGAAAATTTTTTATTGAATGGATGAATTATAAGATGATCAATTCCAATCTTTTCTAGATGATCTATTTTTTCATTCAAAGTATCTATCATCTTTATATTATTGTACTTATTTAAAATAATTCTAGGGTGAGGGAAAAATGTTAAAACTACAGATAATAAATTACTTTGTTTTGACGCATTTATAACCTTGTTGAAAATCTTTTGGTGACCTTTATGAATACCATCAAATGTCCCAATTGTGACAACAGAACTTTTTGATTCATTATATTCATTAATATTTCTATAAATTTTCATCTATAAAGTTCTTCTTATTATAAAAATTCATAGTACTTTCTAATCCAGTTTGCAAAAATGAAAAAATTATCTCAATGGATTTATTTATTATTAATGGTATTTTTGACTGTTCATCTTTCGTCCATTTACCAAGTACATAATCTGTCATAGAGACATTATTGTTATTTGAAATACCTATTCTTATTCTTGAATAATTAGAGTTTCCAAGATATTTCTCAATATCTTTTAAGCCATTATGTCCCCCAGAATTTCCTTTTGATTTGATTTTTATATTTCCGAAGTACAAATTTAAATCATCACAAACTACTAATACATTGTTAGTGTCAACCTTTTCTTTTTTAATCCAATAGGAAAGTGACTTTCCAGAATTATTTACATAATTATTAGGTTTAATTAAAATTAATTTTTTCCCTTTATATTTTACCTCTGCTCGGAATGCTAATTTAACACTATCAAAACTAACTTTTAATTCTGTTGCAAGTTTATTTAGCGTGTCATATCCAATATTATGTCTAGTATTTTCATATTCAGGACCAATATTTCCAATACCAAAGATGAGATATTTATTCATATCATAATTTGAAGAGAACCGTGATACGATTTTATTAAAAAAATACATTGTACTGAAATAATCTTATTAAAGTTAAAATTAATTAAATACAATTATTCCTTTGAGTCTTGAGATTCTTCTTTAGGAGCTTCTGATTTTACATCAGCACTTTCAGCACTTTCATCACCTTCAGCACCTTCTTCTCCTTCAATACTTTCTTCGTCCTCAGGTAACGCCATTGAAGCTCTTGAGGTTCTAACTTGGCAAACTACAGTATTATTAGGATGAAGTAACTCATAATCATCACTTTCAAGTTCAGAAGTATAAAATTTATCACCCAATTCAAGCTCAGAAATATCAACATTTAATGAGTCTGGAAGGTTTCCTGGAAGAGCTTTAACTCTAAGCTTTCTTTTATTTCTAGTTAATATTCCACCACTATTAAGGACACCTGGGGCAGAACCACTTAGTTCAACAGGTATATCCATAGTTACTGGTTTGTCATCACTAAGTTCATAGAAGTCAGCATGAAGGATTTTATCAGATACAGGATGGAATTGAATATCTTGAAGTATAGCATTTTTCATTTTATCCCCAAAATTAAGAACAACAGTATGAGCTGCAGCAGTGTATACTAAGTCTCTAAAACCAATCTCAGTTGCAGTAAAATGAATAATTTCACTACCACCATAAAGTACGCAAGGTACGCCTCCACTTTTTCTAACTAAGTTTGTGCTTTTTTTTCCAGTATCTTCTCTCAATGTGCCAGTAATTTCTATAGATTTCATTTTTTAATTTATAAATAGTTTATCAATTGATTTGTTGTTATGAACATTATACATCGCCTCAGCAAAAATTTTAGAACAAGATAAATGATCAATCTTTCTGGATTTATTTTTTAATTCAATCGAATCACTTGTAATTAATTTTTTTAGTTTGGATTTTTCTATTTTTTCATATGCATCTCCAGAGAGTATAGCATGTGTACATATTGCAATAACTGATTCAGCACCTTTTTCAATCATTAAGTCTGCAGCAGTTGTAAGTGTACCCGCTGTATCGACCATATCATCTATTAAAACAACATTTTTACCAGAGACATCACCAATTAATTCCATTTGAGTAATTACATTACCTTTGGACCTTTGTTTGTAACATATAACTACATCAGCATTTAAAAATTTAGAGTATGCATAAGCTCTTTTTGAACCACCCATATCAGGAGATGCTATTATCAAATTATTGATTTCAAGAGTTTTAATGTAGGGAACAAAAATGGATGAGGCATACAAGTGATCGACAGGTTTTTCAAAAAAACCTTGAATTTGATCTGCGTGTAAGTCCATTGTAATTATCCTTGTAGCACCGGCAGATTCTATAAGCTTTGCAACTAATTTTGCTCCAATTGGAACTCTAGGCTTATCTTTCCTATCCTGTCTTGCCCAGCCAAAATATGGAATTACAGCATTTATATGTCTTGCAGAGGATCTTTTAGCAGCATCCAACATTAGAAGCATTTCCATTAAATTATCTGAAGAAGGATTTGTTGAACCAATTATAAAAACTCTGGATCCTCTCACAGATTCTTCAAATGATGGTTGGAATTCTCCATCTTTGTATCTGTGAAAGTGAACATTGCCTAATTCTTGTCCAAAATGTTTTGCTATTTGGCTAGATAAGGTTAGACTTTGAGTACAAGAAAATAATTTAACCTGTGTTTTCACGTTCAATTAGTTGGTGTGCAAATTTATAAATAATTATTGTTCAGTATAATTTTATTATAAATTATTTAATATGATGAAAATTATTAATTTTGAAACTTTTAGCTTCGGTGGCGAAACTGGTAGACGCGCTGGATTCAAAATCCAGTTCCTTTTGGAGTGTGGGTTCGATTCCCACTCGAAGTACTATTTATAATGACCTTAGAAAAAAAAAAATTAGATATTGTTTGGTTCAAAAGAGATCTAAGAACCCTTGATAATAAATCGATTGAATTCGCTTCAAATTCTGGTAATTTAACATTATTTATATACATATTTGAACCATCAGTATTAAATTCTTTTGACACTGATTTACGACATGTAAGATTTATATATGAATCCCTAACAGATATTAACAAAAGACTAAAAAAATATTCTTTAGAGCTAAAATATATAAATTCTGAGGCTTTATATTTTTTTGAAGAGATATCAAGAAAATACAAAATAAATAATGTACTGTCTTATCAGGAAATTGGAAATAATTTAACCTACTCTAGGGATAAAAAATTAGCAAAATTCTTTCAAATTAATGATATAAAATGGTTGCAAAGTAAAACTAATGGGATAATAAGGGGGCTAAAATCAAGAAAAAACTGGAAAAAGGAATGGATAAATGAAATGAAATCTAAGATTGTGTCTATTGATTTTCAATCGATAAATAAACAAAAAGTTAGAATTCCAAAAACTATAAAACTTTATACATCAAAACATTTATTAGATAAAAAC
Source organism: uncultured Flavobacteriaceae bacterium (assembly GCA_905380995.1). Taxonomy (GTDB): domain Bacteria; phylum Bacteroidota; class Bacteroidia; order Flavobacteriales; family Flavobacteriaceae; genus Marisimplicoccus. The sequence goes on along the minus strand of CAJPUS010000018.1, from coordinate 1,823 downwards.
TTTCAACCAGGAGGTGAAACCTATGCTTGGATGTATTTAAGATCCTTTTTTAAGTCTAGACATAATGGTTATACTAAAAATATTAGTAAACCTAGCCAAAGTAGAATATCATGCAGTAGGTTATCTCCTTATCTTACTTACGGAAATTTGTCATCAAGACAAGTTTATCAATTATTTAGTGAATCATCAAAAAACAGAGACATTAGAAATTTTTTATCCAGACTTCAATGGAGATGTCATTTTATGCAAAAATTTGATGATGAACCTGACATGGAGTTTAACAATATTAACAGAGCCTACGACTCTATTCGAGAGAAATATGATGAAAATTTTATGCTTCAATGGAAAGAAGGTTTAACCGGCATACCATTGATTGATGCATGTATGCGTTGCCTTGATCAAACAGGGTATCTAAATTTTAGAATGAGAGCAATGATTGTATCTTTTGCAGCATTTAATCTGTGGCAAAATTGGAAAAATTTCAGTCATCATTTAGCCAAGAAATTTCTTGATTATGAACCAGGTATTCATTATTCTCAAATTCAAATGCAATCAGCAGTTACAGGAATTAATACCGTTAGAATCTATAATCCAGTAAAAAACTCCATTGATCTAGATCCTAATGGTGAGTTTATAAAAAAGTGGTTACCAGAACTAAATAATATTCCATCTGAAAATGTTCATCAGCCATGGAAAATGACAATAATTGAGCAAGAGATGTATAATTTTAAAATTGGTGTGGATTATCCAAGACCAATTGTAGACATTGATCACTCTAGAAAAGAGGCTATGAATAAAATATGGAAAATTAAAAAAACATCAAAAAGTAAAACTTTAGCAAGAAAGATTTTAAAAAAACATGTTAATTCATAGTAATTTATATTACAGGCTTACAAAATAAAAAGGTTTATTTTTTTTAATTTATCACTTATATTTAGGTAGTTTTCTATAGTTCCATTAGCACCTGCATCTATTAAAATCCTATGAGTTGAGCTTGATGTAATTCCAACAGAATTTATTCCTGAATTGCATGCTCCCTGAATACCCTCTATTGAATCCTCAAAGATTAAGCAATGTTTATTATCTATATCAAAACTTTCTAAAGTTTTGTTAAACATTTCAGGATCAGGTTTTCCTTTCTTAACCTCATCTCCACAAATTATGCTATTAAAATAGTTGTAAACATTTAATTCTTCGAGTGTTAAAATTACATTTTCTCTAATTGCATTTGAAGCTAATCCAATTAGAATATTTTTAGACTTTAAACTTTCAATAAATTCTATAAATCCGTTTATAGGTTGAATATTACCTCTATATATGTCTCTAAAAATAATTTCTTTATCATGACTCATAATTTCTAATTCTTTTATTGAATATTTATCTCCATATACGGCTTTCATTAAATCGAGAGTTCCACCACCCTTATAATCCTTTAATTTTTTTGAAAAATTTTCAACTTTATTATGTTTAAAAAAAATTTCCCAAGCTTTATGGTGATAAGGCAAACTGTCAACTATTGTTCCATCCATATCAAAAATTACACCCTTTATCATTTTACAATTTATATTAAAAAAGTATTTAATTATATTTAAAGTTAGGTATCACTATCAAAAAAACTAAAATAAATTATTAAAACTGTTATGAATTCAAGAAGAAATTTTATTAAAAAATCATCTTTAATCACTTTAGGAGCATTAAATTACAATTTTACTCCTTTAATGACTAAAATCAATGGAGTTGATATATCTGTAATTACGTATTCATTTAAACCTGGTCCTGAGGAAACCAATTATATTCTTCAAAGCTGTATTGATTCAAGAATA
>CAJPUS010000017.1 GCA_905380995.1 uncultured Flavobacteriaceae bacterium | reverse complement strand
GACTCATTTGCAGCTTTGTGTGACAATTGTAGGAGAATAAATAATATTTTATTAGATATGTGCATTGATATGTGGTCATACATATCTCATGATTATTTTAAACAGAAAATAATTAAAGGTGAGGTTGGTTCATCTGCAATGCCTCACAAAGTTAACCCGATTGACTTTGAAAACTCAGAGGGAAATATTGGTCTAGCTAATTCACTATTTGACTTTTTATCAAATAAGCTACCTAAATCAAGATTACAAAGAGATCTTAGTGACAGCACTGTTTTGAGAAATATTGGAGTCCCTTTTGGACATTCCTTAATTTCTTTTGAATCTATTCTTAATGGTTTGGATAAGTTATATGTAAATGAAGATAAAATAAACAAAGATATTGATGATAATTGGATCGTTGTCTCCGAAGCAATTCAAACTATTTTAAGAAGAGAGGGGTATTGCAACCCATATGAGATAATGAAAGAACTTACTAGAAAAAATGAAAAAATTGACAAGGAATCGTTACATAGATTCATTGATGACCTTGAAATTAATGATGCTATCAAAAAAGAGTTAAAACAAATTTCTCCTTATAACTATACAGGTATATAATTTAAAATGTTTAGATGAAAAAATTTAAGTTTTATCTTTTTGCTATAACAATTTTATTTAGCAGCTGTAAAAAAACAGATGACGAAGATCCAAATATTATAAGGATTGAGACAGATTTAGAAATTATTGACTTTATTTGGAAAGGACTAAATCAGTATTATTATTGGCAAGAAAGTGTCGGAAATTTATCTGATAATAAAAAAGAAAGCGAATCTGACTATGCTTATTTTTTGAGTCAAAATCCCGATCCTGAAACATTTTTTAATTCCCTTCTTCATCCAGATGATAATTTCAGTTGGATAGTTGACGATTATGTTGATTTAGAAAATATGCTCCAAGGAATTGATATTTCGGATGGGATGGAATTTGGATTATATGTTGAATGTAATGATAATAACATCTTTGGGTTTGTACGATATGTTCAAAAAGATTCAAATGCTGAATCAAAAGGTGTAAAAAGGGGAATGGTTTTTAGCAGTATAAATGGAATAAGACTTACAAGAGATAATTACAGAGATTTATTATTTAATGATATTGATAACTCTTACACTATAAGATTTTCCGAAATTAGCTATAATCAAAATAATCAGTGTGCTAATATAATCCCCGGAGAAGAAGATTTAACGTTAACCAAATCAAGAATTGTTAAAAATCCAATCCATATATCAAAAATTATTGAAAATAGAGGGAAAAAAATAGGATATCTAATGTATAATCAATTTCTGGGTGTTGTTGAATCTGAGGGAAAAGATTATAATTCAGAGCTTAATGATACTTTTGCTAATTTTTTATCTAATGGAATTAATGATCTTGTTATTGATTTAAGATATAATCCTGGTGGAAGAATATCTACATCTATTAATCTAGCGTCAATGATAACAGGTCAATTTAATAATCAAGTTTTTGCTAAAGAAAGATGGAATTCAAAATTAATGAATTATTGGGATGAGAATAACCCAGAGTCTTTACTAAATAGATTCTCAAACAAGCTAGGTAATAATCAGTCAATATTTTCACTAAATCTCGAAAGAGTATTTATACTTACCTCTGCCAGGACGGCATCTGCTAGTGAACTATTAATTAATGGACTTGACCCATACATAGACGTAGTTCATATTGGTGACTACACAGTTGGAAAGAATCAAGGTTCTATTACTGTATATGACTATATTAATGATTCAAGGGATAAAAATCCAAACCATATGTATGCCATGCAGCCAATTGTTCTTAAGATTGGGAATGTTGAAGGTTATACTGATTTTCCTGATGGTCTTGAACCTGACATCTATATAAAAGAGTCATTATTAAATCCAGGAATTTTAGGGGATATTGAAGAGCCTCTTTTAAGAATTGCTCTTGATCAAATCTCAGGAGATTTAATATCAATTGAAAATAATTACTTTTTCAAAGAAATTTCTACTCCTAAAGATGAATTAAATGAAAAAATTATTAAAGATAATATGATAATTAAATAATTATTTTGTTAAGTACATTTTTCTTCTTGAATAAAGTTCAAAGAATGAATCATCGTTCAAATCATCTATAAAAAGAATACTCTCTCCTGTACTTTTCATTTCAGGTCCAAGTTGTTTGTTAACATCAGGGAACTTGTTAAAAGAAAAGACTGGTTGTTTAATTGCATAACCAACAAGCCTTGGTTTAAAGTTAAAGTCTTTAATTTTCTTTTCGCCTAACATGACCTTTGTTGCATAATTTACATAGGGCTCTTTGTAAGCCTTTGAAATAAAAGGGACTGTTCTAGATGCTCTTGGGTTAGCCTCTATTATAAATACCTTATCATCTTTAATTGCAAATTGAATATTTATTAGTCCAACTGTGTTGAGAGCTAATGCAATTTTTTTTGTATGATCTTTAATTTGTTTAACTGTAAATTCTCCTAAGTTAAATACTGGCAGTGTAGCATTTGAGTCACCAGAATGTATACCACATGGCTCAATATGCTCCATTATTCCAATTATATAGACATCCTCTCCATCACAAATCGCATCGGCCTCTGCCTCAATAGCTCCGTCTAAATAGTGGTCCAATAAAAGTTTATTGTTAGGTATTTTTGATAAAAGTTCTACTACATGCTCTTCAAGCTCTTCTTTATTTATTACAATTTTCATTCCCTGACCACCTAAAACATAAGATGGTCTTACTAGAATTGGGAAATTTAACTTAGAAGATAATTCAACTGCTTGTTTTGCACTAGTAGCTACCCCGAAATCTGGATAAGGAATTTTATTTTTCTTTAATAGATTAGAGAAACTTCCCCTGTCTTCTGCTAAGTCAAGATATTTAAACTCAGTACCGATTATTTTAATCTTATATCTGTCAAGTTTATCAGCAAGTTTTAAGGCAGTTTGTCCACCAAGCTGAACAATTACTCCAACTGGATTTTCATGTCTTATAATATCATAAATATGTTCCCAAAAAACTGGTTCAAAATAAAGTTTATCAGAGATATCAAAGTCAGTTGATACAGTCTCTGGGTTACAATTTATCATTATTGTTTCATAACCACATTCACTCGCCGCTAATACACCATGAACACAACAATAGTCAAATTCAATACCTTGACCAATACGATTAGGACCAGAACCTAGAACAATAATCTTTTTCTTATTTGAAACAATACTTTCATTCTCAGAAAATTCTTCATTATTAATTGTCTTTATTTTTTCCTCAAAGGTTGAATAATAATATGGTGTTTGTGCTGGAAACTCAGCAGAGCAGGTATCAACTAATTTGTATACTCTATTTATACCTAGCTCATTCCTCTTTTTATAAACCTGACTTTCAAGACAATTTAACATGTAGGCAATTTGTCTATCTGCAAAGCCTTTTTGTTTTCCTTCTAGAAGAATATCATAATTTATTATGTCGATGTTTAATTTGGATATTTCTCTCTCTAGTTGATGTAATTCTTCGTATTGCTTTAAAAACCACATATCAATTTTGGTGATTTCATGTATTCTCTCTAAAGAGATACCAGCTTGAATTGCATCATAAATTACAAATACTCTATCCCAACTTGCATTGGTAAGCTTTCTTATAATAGTATTATAGTCTTTATAACCTTTACCATCTGCACCTAATCCATTTCTTTTAATTTCTAATGATTGAGTTGCCTTATGGAGTGCTTCTTGAAAAGATCTACCTATTCCCATCACCTCACCAACTGCCTTCATCTGAAGACCTAAAGTCCTATCAGACCCCTCAAATTTATCAAAATTCCATCTTGGAATTTTTACTATAACATAATCTAGCGTTGGTTCAAAAAGTGCTGAAGTAGATTTAGTTATTTGATTGTTAAGTTCATCGAGAGTATATCCAAGAGCCAATTTAGCTGCAATTTTTGCTATTGGATAGCCTGATGCCTTTGAAGCAAGAGCAGATGATCTTGAGACTCTAGGGTTTATTTCTATTGCAATTATGTCCTCTTTTTCATCAGGACTCACAGCAAACTGAACATTACAACCACCGGCAAAATCTCCTATACTTTTCATCATCTTGATGGCCATATCTCTCATTCTCTGGTAGGTTGTATCAGACAGAGTCATGGCAGGAGCGACTGTAATTGAATCTCCAGTATGGATTCCCATTGGATCCATGTTCTCAATTGTACAAATTATGACAATATTATCATTTCTATCTCTAAGTAATTCTAACTCATATTCTTTCCAACCAATTAAGGCTTTATCAATTAAAACCTCATGAATTGGAGATGATTCTAGTCCCCTTGTCAATAAACTGTTGAATTTATCTTCTTCAAATACAATTGAAGCACCAGTCCCACCCAAAGTGAAAGAAGGTCTAATTACTAGTGGAAAACCAAACTTTTGAGCTATTTCTTTACCCTTTAAAAAAGATGAAGCACTCTTGGCAGGGGCAACAGGAATATTTATTTGATTAAGAAGGGTTCTAAATTTTTCTCGATCCTCAGTAATTTCAATTGCATCAATATCAACACCTATTATTTTTACATCAAATCTAGTCCAAACTTCTTTTTCTTGTGCCTCGATACATAGGTTAAGGGCAGTTTGCCCACCCATTGTAGGAAGGACTGCATCTATATCATCATGAATCTCAAGAATTTCAATAATAGATTTAGTCGTAAGTGGTTTCAGATAAACATGATCAGCCATTGAGGGATCAGTCATTATGGTAGCAGGATTAGAATTAATTAAAATGGTCTTTATACCATCTTCTTTGAGTGATCTTAATGCTTGTGAGCCAGAATAATCAAATTCACAGGCTTGACCTATTATTATAGGCCCAGAACCAATTATTAGAATTGATTTAATATTTTTATCCTTAGGCATAAAATCAAATAAAAATATAAAAAAAAAGGTGCCATAAAGCACCACACATAAAAAGTTATTAAAAATTATTTCTTGTGACGGGACTCGTCAGAAACAGATAATTTTTTTCTACCTTTAGCTCTTCTTCCTGCTAGCACCCTCCTACCATTGGCAGAGGACATTCTATCCATGAAACCATGCTTATTTCTTCTTTTCCTATTTGATGGTTGATATGTTCTCTTCAAAATTATCTATTAAATCAAAGCCAAATATAATATCTTTTTAATCAAGTTCATATAAATATTTTTAAATTGTAAATTTGTAAATATGATACCAAAAGTTATAAAGCTTATTCTCTCATTAATACTTCTATTAATTGGTATATTTCAGATTACAGAGTCTTTCATTGGTAATGGGGTATTTTTAATTATACTTTCAATATTACTCATTGTACTTTATTTTAAAAACGAAGTTTTAATTTTTGCATTTTTAAGTTTAAGAAAACAAAACTTTGAAAGAACAGAGAAGATTTTAAAACTAATCAGAAATCCAAAGTCTGCTTTAGTAAGAAAGCAACAAGGATTTTACTACTATCTTCATGGCTTAATACAATCTCAAAAAAACTTAACCGTTGCAGAAAAACATTTTCGTGAATCATTAAAACTTGGATTAAGCATGAATCATGATATTGCAATGGCAAAACTAAGTCTTGCTGGTATAATGATGCAAAAAAGAAGGAAAAGAGAAGCTCAAGCTCTTTTAACTGAAGCAAAAGGCTACGATAAGCATAATATGTTAACTGCCCAAATTAAATTGATGCAAGAACAAATGAAAAGAATTTAATATCAAGTTTTTTTATCCTCAATAGATTTTTTTTTATCTTTACTGTTCGGCTATTTATTTATGAGCGAAATAACAATTGAAAATAATGAGTTTTTAAGACAATTTGAGGTCAATGTGTCAGGCTCATTAGCTAGAATTGAATATGCTGAACAAGAAAGAAAAATTTTTTTAACAAAAATTCATATCCCTGATAATGTCACCAATAAATCTTTCGAAGAAGACTTTATAATTAAAGTTCTTGAATTTATTGAAAGTAAGAAACTCAGAGTAGTTCCAACTTCTCCTAGAATTGCTAGTTTTGTTCGTAAAAATAAAGCTTTTAAGCATTTACTTCCTGTTGGAATTAAGCTTTAATTGTTTACATTATATAGCGTATCCATCTGAATCAATACCAAAAAATATCGACTTTTCCATAGCACCAATTAATTTCTTATTCCAGGGTCTTCTGAACCTAATATAATTTGATGAAAAACCTTCGATAAAGCCATCTTTTTTTTCTGACTCAAATAATACATCTTGAATTGAGCCAATATTTCGTTTGTAAAAACTTGCTTTTTTCTTGCTTGATAGGAGTCTTAATAATTTACTCCTTTTTGCTCGAACTTTAGAATCTACTGAATCCGGTAATGAAATTGCATAAGTATTATCTCTCTCAGAATATTTAAATACATGTAGATAGGAGATATCTAAATTTTCCAAAAAACTCATGCTCTCGAGAAACATATCGTCATCTTCACCAGGAAATCCTACAATAACATCAACACCAATAGATGCAAATGGCATTAATTTATTAATTTTCTCAATTCTAGTTCTATATAATTTTGTGTCATATCTTCGTCTCATTAATCTGAGAATACTATCACTACCGCTTTGAAGCGGAATATGGAAATGATGAACAAATTTTTTACTTGTAGAAATAAAATTAATAATTTCATCACTAAGTAAATTTGGTTCAATTGATGAGATTCTAAATCTTAAATCAAGATCAAGACTATCTAACTTTTTTATTAACTCTAAAAAATTAGAATTTGATTTTACATTTTCAGTTTTTCCAAAATCTCCTAAATTGATTCCAGTTAAAACAATCTCTTTAATATTCTGACTTGCAATCTTATAAACATTTTTTAACACATTTGATATCGAATTACTTCTTGATTTACCTCTTGCTAATGGAATAGTGCAAAAACTACATTTGTAATCACATCCATCTTGAACTTTTAAGAATGCTCTAGTTCGTTGATTTAAGGAATAACTTTCTTTAAAAAAATTTACTTCATTAATATTACAAGAATGATCTTTTATTGAATGGTCACTATCTACATTTTTTAAAAATTCTAGGAGATTAAATTTATCTGACGCACCAAGAACTAGGTCAACTCCATTAACAGATAGAATTTCGCTTGGCTTTAGTTGAGCATAACATCCAATAGCAGCTATAAATGCATTTGGATTCCTTTTTAGAGATTGTTTAACGAAATATTTAAACTTTTTATCGGCATCATCAGTTACAGAACATGTATTAATGATGTACGCATCAGCATATTCATTGAAATTAACAACATTATATCCATTTTCCTGAAGAGATTTTGAAATATATGAAGACTCAGAAAAATTTAATTTACATCCAAGTGTATGAAATGCAATTGTAGAAATATTTCTTTTTACATGAGATGAAACTAAGGTGGCAGACAAAACTTTAAATAATATCTATGTGGGATCTATATCTTCAAGAGCAGGTGCATCTTCAGTAGCAGTTGCATCGTCAGTAGCAGGTTCTTCGTCAGTAGCAAGTGCTTCTTCAGCAGCAGGTGCTTCTTCAACAGCAGGTGCTTCTTCAACGGCAGGTGCTTCTT
>CAJPUS010000016.1 GCA_905380995.1 uncultured Flavobacteriaceae bacterium | reverse complement strand
AACATATCTGGTCAAGAAAGTTTAGCAGTAGCTGGAAATATTTTTTTAGGACAAACTGAGGCTCCTCTTCTGGTTAAAGGATATTTGAATAAAATGAATAGGTCAGAATATTTTCTTTTAATGACAGGAGGAATGGCAACTGTCGCAGGAAGTGTACTTGCGGCATATATAGGATTTTTAGGAGGAGATGATCCTATTCAAAGAATAGAAGTAGCAAAAAACCTAATTATTGCTTCTGTTATGGCTGCTCCTGGGGCAATTGTGATTTCAAAAATAATGTTTCCGCAAACTGAAAAGATAAATAAAGTAATTGAAATAAGCACTGAAGTCACAGGGACAAATCTACTTTCAGCAATAACAAATGGTACAAGAGATGGGATTAAAATGGCTGTTAATGTTGGTGCAATGTTGCTTGTATTTCTTGCATTAATTGCTCTTGTCAACGGAGTTTTATTTCAATTAGCAGAAGTTTTTGGCTTAAATTCATGGATTGAGCAGAATACAATCTATAGCTCTTTGTCACTTGAATTCATATTAGGGTATTTATTTGCACCATTAATGTGGCTAATTGGAGTTGCTAAGGAAGATATAACTCTAATGGGACAGCTTCTAGGTGTCAAGCTAGCTGCCAGTGAATTTGTTGCATATATTGAATTAGCTAGTTTGAAAGATATTACAAGCACAATTTATCTAAGTTATCAAAAGTCTGTAATTATGGCTACTATAATGCTTTGTGGATTTGCAAACTTTGCTTCAATTGGAATCCAAATAGGTGGAATTGGAATACTAGCCCCAGGAAAATCTAAATTATTAACTGAATTAGGCTTTAAGGCTATGATAGCAGGGACACTTGTTTCATTATTATCTGCAACTTTTGTTGGTATGCTTCTTGGTTAAATTTCTTCAGCAGAAAGTCTTTTCCAAAATTTCATTAGAAATAAAACAGATACAATAGATATAATTAAAAATACTAGACCGAGTGTTGTCTTGGAATATAAAATATAACCCACTCCAAAGAGAACACTATAGACTGATATGCTAGCAAAAACCATACATAATATTCCACTAGGAACATCCCATTTTTCTTTTTTACCAGAGATAATTATACCGTTATCCTTTGATTCTTTAACTATCTTTTTCCATCCAGGACCACCAGGCTGAATTTTTTTATAAAAATTTTGTAATGTATCCATGCTTGATGGTGGTGTAACCATTGTCACAGTTAACCATGAAAGAGTTGTTATCGTTACACCAATTATTAGCTTTTCCTCAACTGAAAAATTGTTAGGTATTATAAATTCAAAAGCCAGAGCAACTAAAAAGGAAACTATCATTGCTGTTAATTCACTGTATACGTTTATTCTGTACCAGAACCATCTTAGAATAAATATTAAACCTGTCCCAGCACCAATTTGAAGAATTATTCCAAATGCCTGAAGTGAGTTATTCAGATAAAGGGCAAAAAATGCAGATATAATCATTAACAAAACAGTGAATACTCTTCCCATAAAAACATAATGTCTCTCAGATTTATCAGTAATAAAAAACCTTCTATAGAAGTCATGTACTAGGTATGATGACCCCCAATTAAGATGAGTTGATATAGTCGACATAAAGGCTGCAATTAAAGATGCAACCAAGAGACCTAATAGCCCTGATGGTAAGAAGGAAATCATTGCTGGATAAGCAAGATCATTTCCAACAATTGTGTTTGGAAAGGCTACTTGAAGTGACTCTAAATTAGGAAAGACTACGATAGAAGCCAGTGCAATTAAGATCCATGGCCATGGTCTTACAGCATAGTGCATAAAATTAAAAAGTAATGTAGCCCATATTGCATTTTTTTCATCTTTTGCAGACAACATTCTTTGAGCTACATATCCTCCACCACCGGGTTCAGCTCCAGGATACCATACAGCCCACCATTGGACTGCAAGTGGAATTATAAATACTGCAATAAATAAATCTTTATCTGCTATATCTGGAATTAGACTTAGCTTTGGAAAAACTTTTGGATGATTAAGGAGATTTGTCAATCCTTGAATCTGAGGTAGAGAAATAATCTCATAAGCAGCCCAAAAAGTAGCAACCATTGCCAAAATAAATTGAAAGAAATCTGTTATTATAATTCCTCTTAGACCACCAATTGAACTATAAATTACTGTAATTGCACATGAAATAAACAATGTTTCAACCGGGCTTAAACCTAATAGCGCACCTCCAATTTTAATTCCAGCTAAACATACACTTGCCATTATAAGTATATTGAAAACTGCACCCAGGTAGAATGCTCTAAAACCTCTTAAAAAGGCAGCTCCTTTTCCGCTATATCTTAGTTCATAAAACTCTAGATCAGTGAGAACCTTTGATCTTCTCCAAAGTTTAGCATAAACAAAAACTGTTAACATTCCTGTTATCAGAAATGCCCACCATACCCAATTACCCGCAACACCATTAGTTCTTACAATATCTGTCACTAAATTTGGTGTATCAGCTGAAAATGTTGTAGCTACCATTGATATACCAAGTAACCACCAGGGCATCTTTCTTCCAGAGAGAAAAAACTCAGTAACGTCTTTTCCAGATTTTTTTGAAACAATAAGTCCAATAGCTAATGATATTATAAAAAAGGTTGATATAATAAGCCAATCTAGGTTTTCTAATTGCATGTTAAAGCTTTATATTAGTGCAAAATTAACAGGTTGGTTCAAGATAATAAATATATAGTTTTTTTAATGCTTTCAATTATGATTGCTGGATTTAGTTACTCTCAAGAAAACTCAAATAGTGAATCTGGATCAATATTTTTCTCGAATAGCTCGAGACCTGAAAACTCACTTCTAAATCTAAAAAAGAAGGATAACCCATTTTTAAACAAACTTGAAAAAAAAGATAAAAAAATCTTTTTTCCAGATGCTAATGTAAAAGAAAAAAGACCTGAAAGATATATAAATTCAAATGAATTTTATTTGTCAAGACTTCAAAGAAGAGAGGCTGAATCTAATAAAAACATGAACAAATTTAAAGTTGATCAATTCCTTGGGGAAATCAGAAATGATGGTGAATACGTGAACATTATATTGAGAGATCATGAATATCCTGATGGAGACTTAATCAAAGTTGAGGTTAATGAGAATATAATTATGCCTGCAATTTTGCTTACTGAGAAAGCTAAAGGTTTTAAACTTGACTTGAATAGTGGATTTAATGTAGTAGATTTTATTGCTTTAAACCAGGGAAGTTCTGGGCCAAACACAGCAGAAGTTATTGTCTATGATGATCAAGGAAAATTAGTTGGAACGAATAGATGGAATTTAGCAACTGGTGTAAAGGCCACTTATATAATCTACAAAGATTAAGTGTAAATACTTAACATTGCATTCTCAAATTTGTCTACTTCCTGGCTTGTACCGGTGCTAACTCTACACCAATCGTAAAAGGGTGGAAAAGGCCTTCCTACTATAACGCCCTTATCCAGCATATCTTTTGATAAAATATCTATGTGCTTCTTAGATTCAAAAAATACAAAATTAGTACTAGACTCAACATAATTAAGATCTAAGTAATCTAATAATTTATATATCTTGTCTTTCTCTTCATTAGCTTTTTTTAGTGAGAAAGCATAAAAATCTTTGTCCTTTAGTGCCTCTATAGCTGCAGCTACAGCGAGAACATTTGTTTGAGCCATAATTTTATTTCTTCCATATGGTGAGTATTTTCCAAATAATTTGTCTGCTAACTCAGGTTTTAAAACCAAATAGCCAATTCTTAAACCAGCCATACCAAAAACTTTTGAAAATGTCCTTGAAATAATTATATCTTTTCCCTGTCTAACAAGGTAATCCATTGAAGGATAATTTTTTTCATTAATGTAATCATAGTAAGCCTCATCACAAAAAACTAATGTTTTATCAGTAACTCTCTCACAAAATTTACTCAATGATGATTTTTCAAGCAATGTTCCTGTTGGGTTATTGGGATTCGCTATGAAAACCATTTTGGTTTTATCATTTATGTTTTTTTCAATACTAGTTAAATCATATCCTTTATTAGAATCAACTGGAACCCAATTTATTTTTCCACCTAATGCTTCTGCATAGCTCATTAAAGCTAAATATGTTGGTTGTCCGGCCACTATTTCTCCTCCATCATCTGCAACTGCTAATCCTGTAACCCTTAAAGCTTCATTTGAGCCTCCAGTAATGACAATGCTTTCAGGGCTAACATTATGTTTTTTTGCTAATATTTTCTGAAGTTCTAAAATATACTCATAAGGGTAACGGCAGGCATCGTCAAATGAATCAATTATAGCATTTCTAACTCTTTCCGATGGCCCATATGGGTTTTCATTTGAACTTAGTTTAACTACGTCAGCTAAAGGTCTTGGATTATATTTTTTAATTTCTTCAGCAGATAATATTGAAGGTGTCATCATTAGCCCTCCTATACCTATTGAAGACTTGAACCACTCTCGTCTTGATTGCATAATTTATAAATTTACTTTAATTTAAAAAAGAAAGTACTCTTTTCAAAATTTAATGATTAATTTACTGAATGCTTGAACTATTTGATATTATTGAGAGCTACATAAATCTGATTATTGTACCACTAAATTGGGTAATGCTGGTTCTAATTATTGGTGGTGGAGTTTATTTAACACTTATCTCACATGGAAAACCTTTAGCAAAGATTAATCAAGGTTTCAATTTACTCTTGAAAAAAGACAATTCAGCAGTTGGTATCTCCAGATTTCAAGCTTTATCAGCTGTTCTTGCAGCAACTGTTGGACTAGGTAATATTTCTGGTGTTTCAATTGCAATTCATCAAGGGGGCCCAGGTGTTCTTGTTTGGATGTGGGTTACTGCAATTATTGGAGCTACAATAAAATTTTTTTCCTGCTCACTGGCTGTTAGTTTAAGAGATAAAGATGAGAATGGAGAGTATTTGGGGGGGCCTATGTATTATATGACTTTAGGAATAAAAAAGTGGGGTAAATCTTTAGCAGTATGGTTTTCGATAGCAGGATTAATAGGTGTGCTTCCAGCATTTACTGCAAATCAATTAACTCAATCATACATCGATGTTCTAAACCCAAATGCTGTGTTCGATATAGGCAATAGTAATTGGAAGCTTTTAATTGGAGTTGTTTTTACAATATTAACTTCGATCGTAATCTTTGGAGGGCTCAAGTCTATTGTCCGTGTAACTTCAGGTTTGGTACCAATTATGGTGATCCTATACTTTATTTTAGGAATATTTATTTTGGTGTCTAATGCAAATGTCGTTCCATCTACTTTTTTATTAATTTTTAGTGAAGCGTTTAATTTAAATACAATGGTCCAAGGTGGATTCTGGGGTCTTATCTTAATTGGTATTCGTAGGGCTGTTTTCTCAAGTGAAAGTGGTGTAGGTTTAGCTCCTATATACCATGGTCAGTCTTCTACAAAAAATGGAATAGATGAGGGGTTAGTTGGAATGCTTGGACCTATTTTGGATACAATATTAGTATGTACAATTACTGGATTAATCATAATTATAAGTGGAGCTTATCTTGAAAGTGATTTAAATGGAATTGTACTTTCTTTGGAAGCTTTTAGGAGATTATTCTTTGGTTTTGGGGATTATATTTTAATAATTATGATTTCAATATTTGGAATATCGACACTTTTCACTTATTCATATTATGGTGTTAAATGCTTTGGGTTTTTGACTACACCAAAAAAAGGTAAATACTATAATTTTATATATATAGTTGCAATTATTATATCCTCAATTCTTACTGTTGAAATTGTTATCGGATTGATTGATGTTGCCTTTGCTTTAATGGCAATTCCCAATATGATTGCAATAATATATTTATCAAGTATAGTTACTAAAGAGATGAAATATAGATCGTGGATTTAATCTACATAGTCTATTGGTGGTGGACCTGGATCTAGATATGGATCGTACTCATACTCACCAATTTTTTCATCAAACTCTTTTTTAATATTCTCTCTTAATTTACTGTCTTTGAATATGTCAACCATTGTCATTCCAAGAGCTTTTGCAGCGTGAAGCATTCCCTTGTGTCCAATAGACATTCCAGAACTTGCAACTACTGACCATGAATGCCATGGGACGCCCTTAGGTGCTGTTGTAGCTGCTAAGCTAACCACTGGGATGTTATAACTTACATCGCCACTATCAGTTGAGCCTCCTCCAGGACTTTTTAAGGTTTCTCTTAGTGGTCTTATTTTACCGTCAATACCCAATTCAGGTTTTCCATTATTCCTTTGCAGCTCCAGTGCAAAGTCTATTTCCTCTTGTGTATACTGAATGTCACCAAGAGTCTCAAGATTTTTTTGCAAAGCTGCACCTCCGACTCTATTTGGAAGAAGATCGTGCACGCCAGATATTAATGAAACTTTATGTTCAACATTGGCCATTAAAGCAGCACCTCCAGCCATTTTTCTTACCTGTTCATATACAGGTTGTAGTCCTTCTTTTGTAATATCTCTAACTCTAACCCAAATTCTTGAATAGTCAGGAACAACATTTACAACTTTTCCTGCATCCTGAATATGGTAATGCATTCTTACTGATGGCAATACGTGTTCTCTATATGCATTAATTCCTGCTGTGTAGAGTTCAAGTGCATCATTAGCAGCCCTGGCATTCCATGGATCAACAGATGCATGAGCAGTTTGGCCTGTGAATTCAACCATGAAATCAACTAGTGCAAGAGACGGTTGAACATTGGCTTCCGTCTTGTCCGCTGGATGCCAATCCATACAAATGTCAACATCATCAAAAACTCCATCTCTTATCATCCAAAGTTTTCCAAAAAATTTCTCTTCAGCAGGAGTTCCAAAGAATTTTACTGTTCCTTTTAAGTCCCCTTTCTCTATTAATTCTTTTACTGCAATAGCAGCACCTAAACTTGCTGTGCCAAATAGATTATGGCCACAACCATGACCAGCTCCCCCTTCAATCAATTCATGTTTATGCGGAACTGTTGACTGAGAAAGGCCTGGAAGGGCATCAAATTCTCCAATTATACCAATTACTGGTTTACCCTCGCCATATGTTGCAGTAAAAGCAGTTGGCATTCCTGCCAAACCTTTTTCAATAGTTAATCCATTTGCTTTAGCATACTCTATTAAATATTCGGCTGATTTATCTTCTCTAAATGCTACTTCAGCAGCTTCCCAAATTTTATCACTTAATAAAGTTAAATCTGATGTTTTCTGATCTATTGAGTTTACCAAGTGTTTTTTTAATTTATTAGTACTTTGTGATTGTACTGAAGAGTAAGACAACATAAGAAATAAAATTGTGATAAGTTTTTTCATTATTTAATAATTTAGGGTTTTCTTATTAACCTAATTTACAAATAATATTTATTTTAGATTATGAGATTATTTAAGGATGTAAAAGGTAACAATGTTGATCCCGTTGATCATACTCTTTCAATTTTAAAAGAGTATCCATACGCAAAAATTCATATTGGCTCAGACTCTCAAAATGTTGGCAAGAAAACAAATTATACAAGCGTAATAGCATACAGGCTAGGAACTAGAGGAGTACATTATATATTGAGTAAATCTTCATGTGAGGCAATAAATGATATTTGGAAAAGACTTTGGTTAGAGGCTGAATATAGTATAAAAGTCGCAGAGTGGTTAACAAAACAAGTCAGTGTTCAAGTTGAAATAGATATGGATTATAACTCTGATGAAAATCATAAATCAAATAAACTAATTTCAGCAACTAAAGGTTGGGCTAATTCTTTAGGTTATAAAGTAAATGTTAAGCCAAACAATCAGATAGCGACAAGAGCCGCTGATCATCATTGTAAATAATTATACTAATTTACTAAAAATTTTATCTCCACCATACCTTACCACATCAGTCGCAGTAATTCCTGTTTCTTCTTCCGTTTTTATTATACACTCCTTAGCTTCATCATCAGTCATTAAAGTAGTATTTAATGCAATCCCAATCACTTTTGTATCAGGATATGTTCCAATAACTGAGGCTAGTTCCTCATTTAGTTTTATAAATTTTTTTAAATCAGGGATCTTAATATTTTCAATAGATCTTAATGACTCATTTCTAGCTATATGACACAAAATCATGTGGGTTGGACATGTTCCTCTCATTAATGGAAGAGTAGCTGAACTGCCTGGATGTAAAATAGAACCTTGGCCTTCCACAATAATAACATCTTTATCTTTTTGCTCAATAACAGCAGACTCAACTGCTCCGCAAGCATGGTCAAGTTTATATGCATCTAGGGGTATACCCTTCCCTGTAACTGTGATACCAACTTGTCCCGTGGCAACAAATCCAGCATTAATTTTTTTTTCTTTTAAATATGAATATAACTCCAATCCAACAGTCATTTTTCCAGCAGCCATATCAGTACCTATCATTAAAACTCTTTTGTTGGATAAATTTGAAGCTTGAGCTGATCCTATCTTAGGTAAAAATTGAGGAACTCTAGTATCCCATATCCATTGACTCTTATTATTTAAATATTTTGAAAAATCAGGGTATACTTGATCATGTAATCCATTAATTATTGACATACCTTTATTTAATGCTTCTTTAATCACATTATTCCACGACTTTGGTCTAGCTCCTCCCGAAGTCAGAACTCCTAGTAACAAAACATTAGCTCCCATATTTTTAGCCTTACTTAAATCCTTAACAATAGGGATATCTTTCTCAATAAAAGAAACCTCAGATATATTTTTACCTGCAAACACTGAGTCTATAACACAAAGAATTTCATTATCAAGGTATCTAAGTGCGCTTATACCCATCTTTCCATAGTCGTCATCAAGACTTGACTCCATCCATATTGCAATTTTATCGGTTTGTTTCAACATAACTTTGGGTTTTAAGTTTTGCTCCATGACCAGGCATTGAATTTGTCATAGTTATACCATCAACCATTAAGGATCCATCACTAGGATCTGGATCTAAATTATAGTGAGAGTCTAAATCAACGTAATCTATTATACCTGAAATTGAAGCTGCTGCTGAAATGCTAATAGATGATTCACTCATACATCCAATCATAGTTTTTAATCCATGTGCTTTCGCAACATTTAAAATTTTTAAGGCCTCAGTTATTCCTCCACATTTCATTAGCTTTAAATTAACCCCGTCAACATTTTGATAGTAGTTTGCTACATCTTCTGAAAATCTACATGATTCATCAATGAAAATTGGAAGAGGTCTGCCTGCAAATAAAAATTGGAGTTTATCTTCATCACCTTCAACTAATGGTTGTTCTATATATTCTGCTTTTCGATCTGCTAACCATTTCATCATAAGTTTTGCCTCATCTAAAGACCATCCTCCATTTGCATCAACACGAATAGCAATATCTTTATTTTTAGTTGATTCAATTACTTGAGAGTAGATTAATTTATCATAATCTATACCTTCCTTGGAGCCTAATTTAATTTTTAAAGACTTTATTTGAGGATTTTGTAGTATTAACTCCACTCTCTCTTTAACTAATTCTGGTGGATTTATACCAACTGTTATAGATGTAGGAACAGATGATGTGGGGAGACCTAATAAATCTTTCAAAGACATATTTGCCTTTTTTGCTTTCCAATCCCACATTGCAATATCCATACCTGCAATAGCACATGCTGGAACATTTAAATCTTTTGCTCTTTGATATACTTCATACAATGAAAGTGAATCTATTTTTGAGTCAATTAATTTTTTTAGATGTATTTCAACTTCCTGAGCAGTTGCTGCTCCTTCGGTTCTTCCTGGAGCACATTCTCCCCAAGCAGTAATTCCATCTTTAATAATTTCAATAAATAGATTTTGAGACCTATCATGTATTCCTCTGCTAATTTGAAGAGGGTATTTTTTCTTTAGATTTACTGTATGAAAATTAAATTCCATTTACCTAGATTGAAAATCTAAGTTAATCTTTTTATTGATTTTTTTCTTTAAATTTATCAAGTGCCTCTCTTGAATATATAGGAGTTCTATTTCGTCTAGTTATCCATTTAAGCTTTCCTTTTTCTTGATATCTGATAAGAGTACTCTCACTTAAATCAAGGTATTCTGCAGCTTGTTTTCTTGGAAGATACTTGATGTGGTCTGGAAGATTAGAGCAATCATAATTACTAGACATGAGCTCAAGAAAACTTTTTTCAATTTGAATGTCTTCTTTTTTCACCCTTCTTCCCTCAAAGTAAACTGAACTTACTCCATCAGGAAAATAAATTTGGTTTATATCAGTCCATTTTTTTTGCATCATTTTTTAGCTAGCGTGTAAAGATAAAAAAAAATAGTTATTTTTATGACTTTAATAATAAATACAAATAAGTATTTGTCTGTAACCCAAGTAATTACTATGAAAAAGCTTATTTTTATATCAATTATCCTAGTTTCTATTTCACTTGAGGCTCAAATTGGAAGAAATGGATACAAGCAATCTGATTATGGAACCCGAAACTATAACTCTGGTTTAAATTCATTTAAATATGGTATAATTGGCTCAAACCAAGATGCAACTGGTTCACCAGTAGGATTGGTTTCAGCTATAATCCGAAGAATTCCTAGTGCCAAAAAAATTTCAGATAAATTTGGAAATGCAAATGTATCATTAAGAGGAAGGAATTCCGTTCAAGCTGCTGGTGATGAGGTTCTATGGGATATAGATGGAGTTACCTTTCAATCTCCCCCAATGATTAGTGTAAGTGAGGTTGTATACGTTGAGGTTATTAAGGGACTAGCCGCAACTAATAAGTATGGATCGGAAGGTGGTGCAGGAGTTATTATAGTGAAAACAGTTGTAAATGCATCTAACTCTGATTTAATTAACTCTCCTAAAAATTTATGGAGAACAGTTACAGAGAAAAGATGGAGAAAAAATTAGATAAATTTTTTTTAAAATTGTTTAAACCTTTTAATAATATGATAAGAACTAGTTTAATTTTAATTATTTTTTTTTCATGCTTTTCCTACTCACAAGTTGACAAAATTGCTGAGGCTCAACTAAATGCAATATCCTCAATGACGTTAGTTGATGCTCTTGCATCAAGATATCCTGGTGCTAGAAAATATATTGATAGAATGGGCAATACTAATATTGCATTGAGAGGAAGACAATCATTTAAAACTGCAGGTAATCAAGTTCTATGGGAAATTGATGGTGTTTTATACAATAATCCTCCAAGTCTTTACGCAAATCAAGTAAAATATGTTGAAGTTCTTAATGGTTTAGCTGCCACTAACAGGTATGGAAGTGAGGGAGCTGCGGGAGTGGTAGTTGTTAAAACCAATGTAAGTGCAGAAAAATTTATAAGCAGAAAAAACCTCTGGAATAAATCATTACAAAAACCAAAAAAGAAGAAAGAAAAAAAAGTTAAGAAGAAAAAGAAAGATAAGAAATCTTAATTTTATTGGTTTAATAAACTACTCAAATTGAAAAAAAATATAATTTATACAATATGTTATTTTGTCATGATTAGCTGTAACTCAGGTATTACAAATACAAAAATTATATCTGATTTAGATTCTTTACAGTTTAAAACGTCATTTAGTGATTTGAATGATAATGATTTAGATCTCTCAGATTATAAAAAAGGTAAAATTGTAATTAATTATTGGGCTACATGGTGTGCACCATGTATAAAAGAAATGCCAAGTATTAAAAAAGCTGAGGAAATATTAGATGAATACGGATATACATTTTTATTAGTTTCAGATGAAACAGTATCTAAAATATCTAGTTTTAAAAAAGAATGGAATTTTGATTTCAATTTTTTAAAATCCAGTAAATCATTTGAGTCGCTTGGAGTATATGCTATGCCTACTTCCTACATATATGATGAAAATGGTCAATTAATTGAAACTATTGTTGGAGCAATTGAATGGGATTCCAAAGAAATGATTGATAAACTAAAGTTGTTCTAAATTGAAAAACTTTGTCTTCACTTTATCATTGTTAAGTCTTTTTTCATGTAATTCTAATGATATTATAATAGAAGAAATATCATTTTTATATAATAACAATAATGCGCAACCTAGTCTAGTTTCAAATAAAGGTAATTTATCATTGACTTGGATTTCTAGTGATGATGACATGAATGCTAGTTTAAATTTTAGACAATTTAAAAATGAAGGATGGACTAATCCTTTAAGATTGGCTTCTGGTTCAGACTGGTTTGTTAATTGGGCTGACTTTCCAACGCATGCAGTAAGCGGAAACCAAGTTCTAACTAGTTATCTAAAAAAATCTGCAAGTGGTAAATATACTTATGATGTTTTTTTGAGTCTACATAATTTATCTGGAGAAAAAGTGAAAGAAGACTTCATATTAAATACTGATGGCTTTAAAGCAGAACATGGTTTTGTTAGTATAACCGCAAATGAAAGCGAAGGCTTTTTAATAACTTGGTTAGACGGAAGAAATACTGTGGAGAAAGATGAGAAAGGGGATTATAGACCCATGACAATTAGATTTGCAGAAATAACAAAAGTTGGAGATATTATAAATGAAACTGAACTTGATTCATCTGTTTGTGATTGTTGTCAGACATCAATGACATTTACCAATAAGGGCCCTTTAGTTGTCTACCGAGATAGAACTGAAGAAGAAGTGCGGGATATATATGTTACTAGAAATATATACGATGTGTGGGAAAATCCTTTTCCAGTTCATAATGATGGATGGGTAATATATGGATGTCCAGTAAATGGCCCAAAAGTTGTTTCTAATTCAAATAATATAGCTATAAGTTGGTTCACAGTTTCAAATGGAATACCAAAAGTTAATCTTTCCTTCTCAGAGTCTTATGGTTCTTCTTTTGGTAACCCAATAAAAATTAATGACCTTGGCGCTATTGGTAGAGTTGATACTGCCTTTTTAAATGAAAAAGAAGTTATAGTAAGTTATATGGAAGGTGATGATGATGGGACATATTTAAGAATAAAAAAAGTTTCAATGGACGGAACAATTTCAAAACCAATTACAATTTCTATAATTGACGGTGGAAGAAGTACAGGAGTTCCTCAATTAGAAATACATGATGATGAAATATTTATTGTTTGGACTATTTTTGATAATGAGAGTAAACAATTAAAAGCAGTAAAATTAAGCTCTAAAGATGTTTAAGCCATTCAAAAATTATTACGTTATAATACTGTTAATATTATTTAGTTGTTCAAATGGACAGGAAAATGAAGAATATGAAAATGCTATTGTACTTGAATCAATAGTTTTACCAAACATCATAAATGAAACTTCAGGTTTAGAGATTATAAATGAAGTTTTTGTAACTCATAACGATTCAGGAGGAGAACCAAGTTTATATTTTTTTAATCTTAAAGGTGAGATTATAAATTCTATAAAGTTAGAAGATGAATATTTTTGGAAAATTTATAATAATGATTGGGAAGATATAGCAGCAGATAAAGATTATATATTCATTGCTGATACAGGAAATAATTTTGGATTTAGAGACAATTTAAACATAATAAAAGTTAAAATAAATGATTTTAGTATTGATGGTAAAATTGATATAGCATATAAAGATCAAGAAACATTTGTTCCTAGACCAAAACATAAGTATGATGCAGAAGCATTATTTTTAATTGAAGATAAAATTGCAGTATTGTCAAAGAATAGAAGCAATTTATTTACTGATTTATATTTAATTGATAAAAAAAGTAATTCAAAACAAATACTTGAAAGTAAAATAACTTATGATGTAAAATCATTAATTACTGGCGGTGACTATAATAAAGAACTAAGACTTCTTGCTCTTGTCAGTTATAATTCAAAAGGAAGTCAATTTTTGATATTATTTAAAGACTTTAATTTAGAAAATTTAGCTGAAAAAAAATACAGAAAATTTAAAATACCACTTGATAAAGCACAAATAGAGGCTATAAAAATAATA
>CAJPUS010000015.1 GCA_905380995.1 uncultured Flavobacteriaceae bacterium | reverse complement strand
ATAGTATGATAGTTTTTTATAATTGTATAAATATAAATTTAAATAATTAATTACCATAAAAGATATTTATTGTTTAAATTGAACAAAAAACTAGCTTAATGAATCAAAAATTTGATGCAATTGTCATTGGAACTGGTATAAGTGGTGGCTGGGCAGCAAAAGAACTCACAGAAAAAGGCCTAAATACTTTAGTTCTTGAAAGGGGTAGAATGGTAAAGCACATTGAAGATTACCCTACCATGAACATGCACCCTTGGGAATTTGATGCGGGCAATACTAAGACACAACAATTATATAAGGATCATCCAAAGCAAACCAGGACAGGTCAATGTACAGAATCAACTAAACATTTTTGGGTTAATGATAATGATCATCCTTATAATGAAGAAAAGCCTTTTAACTGGATTAGGGGATATCATGTTGGAGGAAGATCATTAATGTGGGGAAGGCAAACATATAGACTTAGTGATCTTGATTTCGAAGCAAACATAAATGATGGTTTTGGAGTTGACTGGCCAATTAGATATAAAGATATTTCTACATGGTATGATTATGTTGAGGAATATATTGGAGTCAGTGGAGAAAAACTTGGTTTATCACACTTCCCTGATGGTAAATTTTTGAAACCACTTGATCTAAATTGTGCAGAAAAATATCTAAAAGAAAAGATATATGAGAACTACAATGACAGAATATTAACTTCTGCCAGAGTAGCTCACATTACTGAAGGAACTAAACCTGGTCTTGGTCGTGTTACATGTCAGAATAGAAATTTATGTAGAAGAGGGTGCCCTTACGGTGCATACTTTAGTAGTAATTCCTCAACTTTACCTGCAGCTGAAGCTACGGGTAACATGACTTTACGACCTCATTCTATTGCTTATGAAATTATGTATGATGAAAATACAAAAAAAGCTACAGGTGTAAAGGTAATTGATGCTGAAACAAATTTAACCTATGAATTTTTCTCTAAAGTAATTTTTGTTTGTGCATCTACTATTCCCTCTACATCACTCTTATTACAATCTAAGTCAAATAGATTTCCAAATGGTATGGGAAATGATTCTGGAGAGTTAGGTCATAATCTTATGGATCATCATTTTATAATTGGAGCCGGAGGATATTTAGACAATTTTTCTGATAAAACAGAATATGGTCGAAGGCCAGGTGGAATTTTTGTGCCAAGGTTTAGAAACATAAATAGAAAAACAAAAATGAAAAATTTTGTAAGGGGTTATGGATATCAAGGTGGAGGAGGAATTGGTCTAAATTCAATTGATTCAGTAAAAGAAATGTCATCCTTTGGACCTCAATTTAAAAAATTAATATCACAACCGGGAAAATGGGGTGCAAGTTTGAGTGGTTTTGGTGAAATTCTTCCGAATCATAACAACAGAATTTACTTAGATTATTCAAAAAAAGACAAATGGAATCTTCCAACAGTAACATTTGATGCAAAATTAGGCAACAATGAATATGAAATGAGAAAAGATATGATGAATCAGGCTCAAGAAATGTTAGAAAGATCAGGATTTAAGGGAGTTTACGCTTATGATGGAATTGATAGCTATAATTTTGGTCACGGAATTCATGAGATGGGAACTGCTAGAATGGGAAGGGACCCAAAAACATCTGTTTTAAACTCAAATAATCAGATACATTCTGTAAAAAATGTTTATGTTACAGATGGATCTTGTATGACATCTGGTGGAAATCAAAACCCATCTATTACATATATGGCTCTGACAGCAAGAGCCGTAACCCATGCCGTTAGTGAGTTAAAAAAAATGAATATATAATGGATAGAAGAAAAGCAATTAAAAATATTGGATTATCATTTGGTACAATTACGCTATCAAGTTCTGTCGTTTCTATAATCAAAGGATGTCAAAGTTCAGATTTGTCTTGGACACCAAAATTTTTTAATAATTACCAATTGTCTAATTTAGAATTGATAATGGAATCAATAATACCAGAAACAGATACACCTGGAGCAATATCTTTAAAAATTGTCAGGTTTGCTGATTCTTATTTAAATGCTACTTTAAAAAAATCTGATAAAGAAATTGTATTAAAAGATTTAAATAAATTTCTTTCATTAGTAAAAAAAGAAACAAATAGTAATAATTTGAGTTCAGAAATTTTTAATCAATATCTTTTAAAATATTTAGATAAAAATGTTTTTGAAAATGAAAATGAAAAATTTATTTCAAGTTTTTTAGAAAATATAAGAAATCTTACTGTACGTTCATATAAGGTAAACGAGTATGTGATGTTTAATATATTAAACTATAGACCTGTTCCAGGCAAATATGATGGATGTGCAGACTTAAGTGAGTTTGGTATACAAGGAAGTGTTCCAACTTAGACTACGATAAATTCACCCATCATCAATTGGTAATGACCAGGAAAAGTGCACATAAACACATAAGTACCTGGCTCAGGTGCATCAAATTCAATTGTGTCAGTTTCTCCTCCACCTAACATCTTGGTATAGGCTATTTCATTTCCACCCTCTGGAATATATTCAGTATTTCTTGCTCCGGCTGCTCTTAATGCATATTCATCTGCATCTACATCCTTTTTGATTAAAACAAAATTATGACCCATAGATATTGCAGGAAATCTTCCTGTATGGTTTAATTTAAGAGTAACTTTTTGATTAGAATTGACTCGGATAACTTTTTTGTCAAATTTCATTTGATCATTTGAATTTAGAACAATGTTATTCGATATCATATTTGATTGAACAGTTGGTGTATCCTCTTTAACTCTTTCGTATGAAAATTTTTCTTTAGTGTTATTGGAATTATTACATGAAAAGAGTAATAAAGATGAAAATAGAATAAATGTGATTCTCATAAATATTGATTTTTTTCAAATTTATTACAGAAATTTTAGAATCACTATAATATTTGATTATTATTTGTTATTGACTATTAGGCATCCTTATTCTTAAGTGAAACCATATATACTCCAATAAATACTAGTAAACAAGAGAGAATTTTGGTAGTATCCAGAGTATCATTGCCAGTAATTAAAGCAAAAATTATTGTAATAATAGGCTGAAGATAAATAAATGATCCAACTGTAGTCGGGGATAAAGTGTTTAGCGCATATATATTAAATAAATATGTCAAAAAAGTAGTGCCAATGACAACATACATCATTCTCCATATTGCAAACCAAGGAAGTTCAGACCAATTGACTTCTATAAATTGATTATATGTTAAAGGTGTTGACAGAAATAACCCAACTAAAAATAGCCATTTCATCAAAGTAAAAATATTATATTTTTTTGTTAATGGTTTTACAACAATTAGATATCCTGCATAAGCAGACGCATTTAAAAGAAAAAAAGAATTTCCTAATGGAATATTTGGAGCATTTATTCCTACTTTGTTACTGTTTAAAATTAAAAATACAGCACCAGAGAATCCGATTAAAATTCCAACTATTTTTTTTATAGTTACTCTCTCTTTCAAAAAAAAATAAGAAAGAATTAAAACTAAAACAGGCGATAATGTAATTATAACTCCGCTATTTATAGGTGTTGATAATTCTAAACCTCTAAAAAAGGCCAGCATATTAGTACACATTCCAAGTATTGAAGCAAAAACAATTTTTAAAAAATCATTTGATTCTATTTTTTCATTCTGACTAAATAGACTAATTATCCAAAATATTAATGTAGCACCTAATAACCTTAACATTATAAATCCAGATGATCCAATATAGATTGGCATTACTTCTTTAGCTATAGTATGATTAATCCCATATATGCATGTGGCTAGGAATGCTGCTATTATAGCTATATATCTTTTATCCATTTGAATTTATTCAACAAAGAAAATGATTTTAAAAGAATCATAAAGCTAATTTCGAATATCTTTATCTTTGCAATAATGAAGAAAAAAATGAAGTTTAATACTAAGGCAATTCATGGAGGTCAAATTATTGATCCTGCATATGGATCTGTAATGACTCCAATATACCAAACCTCTACATATGCTCAGTCATCTCCAGGAAAACATAAAGGATATGAATATAGTAGAACTCATAATCCTACCAGAACAAATTTTGAAAGATCTATTGCTTCATTAGAAAATGCAAAATTTGGTATTGCGTTTGCATCAGGTCTAGCTGCTATTGATGCTATATTAAAAACCTTAAGTCCCGGTGATGAAATTATTTCTACTAATGATCTATATGGTGGAAGCTACAGACTATTTAAGGAAATTTTTGAGAAGTATGAGTTGAAATTTCATTTTGTTAACATGGAAGACTTAACTTCCGTTAAAGAAAAAATTAATTTAAATACAAAACTTTTGTGGGTTGAAACCCCGACCAATCCAATGATGAATGTAATTGATATAAAATCAATGTCAATTTTGGCCAAAAAAAATAATATCTTCCTTTGTGTTGATAATACTTTTGCCACTCCTTACATACAAAGACCCCTAGATTTAGGAGCTGATATTGTAATGCACTCAGCAACTAAATACATTGCAGGTCATAGTGATGTTGTAATTGGAGCAGTGGTTTTAAACGATAAAAGTCTACATAAAAAATTATCCTTTATTCAAAATGCATCAGGTGCTACTCCAGGTCCAATGGATTGTTTTCTTACTTTGAGAGGAATAAAGACTCTTCATTTAAGGATGCAAAGACATTCTGAAAATGCAGAAAAAATAGCAATTTTTTTAAAAGAACATAATAAAATTGCCAATGTGTATTGGGCAGGATTTAAAGATCATAAAAACTATAATATTGCAAAAAATCAAATGAACGGTTTTGGTGGAATGGTTTCTTTTATTCCTGTTGATAATAAATTTGAAACA
Source organism: uncultured Flavobacteriaceae bacterium (assembly GCA_905380995.1). Classification (GTDB taxonomy): domain Bacteria; phylum Bacteroidota; class Bacteroidia; order Flavobacteriales; family Flavobacteriaceae; genus Marisimplicoccus. The sequence goes on along the minus strand of CAJPUS010000015.1, from coordinate 14,207 downwards.
TCTAAAAAAATTGCTGAAAATCTTGAATTGTTTACGCTTGCTGAATCTCTTGGTGGTGTAGAAAGCCTATGTTGTCATCCAGCTAGTATGACACATGCATCTATTCCTTTAGAGCAAAGAAAAAAATCGGGATTAGTAGAGTCTCTTCTCAGATTGAGTGTTGGAATAGAGGATGTTGACGATTTAATTTATGATTTAAACAATGCTATAGGATAATATTTATGGATATACCTAAAGATAAAAAAATTTATTTTAGTTCAGATAATCATCTTGGGTTGCCTTCATTAAAGGAAAGCCTAGATAGAGAAAAGATTTTTGTTAAGTGGCTAGATTCAATTAAGCATGACGCTGAGATTGTATTTCTAGTTGGAGACTTATTTGACTTTTGGTTTGAGTATAAAGAGGCAGTCCCTAAAGGTTTTACTCGTTCTCTAGGGAAACTTGCTGAATTATCTGATACTGGGATAAAAATTTATTTTTTCTTAGGTAATCATGATTATTGGATGAATGACTATTTTCAGGAGGAACTTAATATAAAGGTTTTCAAATCACCTGAGCTATTTATTTTTAACTCAAAATCTTTTTTTATTGGTCACGGTGATGGGCTTGGCCCAGGTGACTATGGATACAAAAGAATGAAAATTATTCTATCAAATCCATTTTTTATTTGGATGTATAGATTAATCCATCCTGATATTGGTATTAAGCTTGGTAGGTATCTTTCACAAAAGAGTAGGTTTCTTAAAAGGTCTGAGGATATTAATTTTAATGTAGAGGATAAAGAGTGGTTGATTAAATATTGTTTAAAAAAATTATCAAAAGAACATATTGATTATTTTATTTTTGGTCATCGTCATTTGCCAATTGTTTATCAACTTAAAACAAAGTCTAAATACATAAATTTGGGTGATTGGATAACTCACTTTACATATGGTGTTTTTGATGGTAAAACTTTTACTTTAAGAAATTTTTTAAAAAAATGATTGAATCACAAAAATCAAATTTTGAGCGAACTGTTCTTGTTGGTGTAATTAATGATTCTCAAAATGAGGAGAAACTTAATGAATTTCTTGAGGAATTAGAATTTTTATCTGTCACAGCAGGAGGAAAAGTACTTAGAAAATTTAAGCAAAAAATAAAAACACTCAACCCAAAGACATTTATAGGAAAAGGAAAAATTGATGAAATTCAAAAATATATTACAAAAAATAATGTCTCTATTGTTGTCTTTGATGATGAACTTTCACCTACTCAACAACTAAATATTGAAAGACTACTAAAATGTAAAATTTTAGATAGAACTGCGCTTATTCTTGATATTTTTGCTCAAAGAGCTAAAACTAGCTATGCAAAGACTCAAGTTGAATTGGCCCAATATGAATATCTTCTCCCGAGACTTAAAGGGCTTTGGACTCATCTTGAAAGACAAAAAGGGGGTATTGGAATGAGAGGACCTGGTGAAACCGAAATTGAGACTGATAGGAGGATAGTTAGAGATAAAATTTCTTTATTAAAAAAGAAAATTTCCAATATTGATATGCAGATGAAAGTTCAAAGAGGTAATCGGGGGTCTCTGGTTAGAGTTGCTTTAGTGGGATATACCAATGTTGGAAAATCAACAATCATGAATATTCTTTCTAAAAGTAAAGTTTTTGCTGAAGATAAGTTGTTTGCCACATTAGACACAACAGTAAGAAAGGTTGTTATCAATACATTGCCTTTTCTTCTAACTGACACAGTTGGATTTATAAGAAAGCTACCAACTCAACTTATTGAATCATTTAAAAGTACTTTAGAAGAGGTAAAAGATGCAGATATACTTCTACATATTGTAGACATTTCACACCCAAGCTTTGAGGATCATATATTATCTGTAAATAAAATTTTAAGTGAAATTAATTGTCACAACAAGTATAGTTTGATGATATTCAATAAAATCGATAATTATAAAAAAATTGATTTTAATGATTCCTCCACAAATAACGGTCACTTTTCCTTATTGCAATGGAGAAACACTTGGATGAATAAAACAAATGGGAAGGCATTATTCATTTCTGCAAAAAATAAAACTAACTTTGATAACTTTAGGAAACAGATTTATGAAATAGTAAAAAATGTAGATATGAGTCATTATCCTAAAAATGATTATTTATACCCCGAATACTTTTCCAAGTGAGTCTTTGGCTCAAATTCAATTTAACCAATTATTAACAGGCTTTTTATCAATAAATTTTGAAATTTGAATAATTAAATTTAGTACACATGAGTGACACAAAAAATAACGTAGATCTTAGCAAAAATGATGAATTAATTAAAAAAGAAAGTGCTTTTGTTGATCTTCTGTCAATGGAAATAAATAAAAAAATCATTGGTCAGAAAAAAATGATTGAGAGACTGCTTATAGGGCTTCTAGGCAAAGGACATATTTTACTAGAAGGTGTACCTGGACTAGCAAAAACTTTAGCTATAAATAGTCTTAGTAGTGCTGTTAAGGGTTCTTTTAGTAGAATTCAATTTACACCTGATTTATTACCAGCAGACGTAATAGGTACTATGATATATAATATGAAAGCAGGTAATTTTTCAATTAAGCAAGGTCCAGTTTTTGCAAACTTTGTTTTAGCTGATGAGATAAACCGTGCTCCAGCTAAGGTGCAATCTGCTTTACTCGAGGCGATGCAAGAAAAGCAAGTAACTATAGGAGATAAAACGTTTAAACTTGCTGATCCTTTTTTAGTAATGGCAACTCAAAACCCAGTAGAGCAAGAAGGTACTTACCCTCTTCCTGAAGCCCAAGTGGATAGGTTTATGTTAAAGGTAGTAGTTGACTATCCAGAATTAGAGGATGAGCAAAAGATTATAAACATGAACCTCTCATCTTCACAGGATAAAATTAAACCAGTTGTCACAACAACTCAAATTACTAAGGCACAAGGAGTAATTAATGATGTCTACATGGATGAGAAAATTGAAAAGTATATTTTGGATTTAATCTTTTGTACTAGGTACCCTGAAAAATACACTTTGAAAAATTTATCTCCACTAATTTCATTTGGAGCCTCTCCTCGAGGTAGTATTAATTTAGCCTTAGCCTCTAAATGCTATGCGTTTATTAAGCACAGAGGCTTTGTTATACCTGAAGATGTAAGAGAAGTAATTACGGATGTGCTTAGACATAGGTTAGGTTTAACATATGAGGCTGAAGCTGAAAGTGTAACTACTGAGGATATTATAAAACAAATTGTAAATACTGTTGAAGTACCATAATTAATGGATTCTAAAGAATTACTTAAAAAAGTAAGACAAGTTGAAATAAAGAGTAGAAGATTAAGTGATAATGTTTTTGGTGGAGAATACTTAAGCACTTTTAAGGGGAGGGGTATGACTTTTAGTGAGGTTCGCAAATATGAGTTTGGCGATGATATAAGATCAATTGACTGGAATGTAACAGCAAGATATAACGAGCCATTTATTAAAATTTTTGAGGAAGAAAGAGAACTAACATTAATGTTATTAATAGATGTTAGTGGTTCAAAAAACTTTGCTACAAGAAACAAACTTAAAAAGGACATAGTTACAGAAATTGCAGCAACATTAGCATTTTCTGCATTAAAAAACAACGATAAAGTAGGTGCAATTTTATTTACTGATGAAATTGAATTATTCATCCCACCAAATAAAGGAAAAAAACATATTTTAAGGATTATTCGAGAACTCTTAGAGTTTAAACCAAATAGTGCAAAGACAAGTATCGAATCATCACTTAAGTTCTTGTTAAGCATAATTCAAAAGAAAGCTATTGTCTTTGTTTTATCAGATTTTATTGATGATAATTATGAAAAGTCATTAAAGCTTGCTGCTAAAAAATATGATTTAACTGGAATAAGAATTTTTGACCAAATGGAGACTGTAATTCCTAAGTTGGGTTTTGTGCCAATGATTGATGCTGAAACAAATGAATTAGTATGGGTTGATACTCTATCAACCCAAATCAGAGATAATTACTCTTCAAATTATAATTTGTCAATTAAGAAATTTGAAACTTTATTTAATAAAAATGGAGCTGGCGTAATAAATTGTAAGGTAGATGAAAGCTATGTAAAGAAACTTCTAGGTTATTTTAAACAAAGGGCATAATGAGATATACTTTAATATTTTTTAGTTTTATTTCTGTATCACACGTTAATGCACAATCTGCAAATTTTGACCCTAATATTGTAATTAATAGTTCGATTGACACTACCAGCCTTAAAATTGGAGAAGAAATTATATATACTATTGATATAACATCAAAAAATAAATACAATATTAGTTTTGATGAAAAACCAAACTTTATTCCTTTTGAAATGCTAGATTCATACCCTTATGATTCAATTATTGACTCATCAAAAATTTCAAAAAAATATTCATTAATTAAATTTGAACCTGGTGAGTTCTGGATTCCATCTCAAAAAATATACTTTGATCAAAGTATAAAATTTACAGATTCAATTTTAATAGTAATTAAAGACGTAGTGGTTGACACCCTTAAACAGAATCTTTTTGATATTAAGCCCATTATTCCAGTAAAAAGAAATTATCAAAAAATATTTTTAAGATTAATTTTGATTCTTGTAACATTAACTATTGCTTATTTATTATACAGATATTACATATTAAAGAGTAATGATGATTCTGATGATATAATAAAATCTTTATATGAAATAGCATTTGAAAAATTAGAAGATCTAAATTCACTTAAACCTAATTCCCAAATTGAGTTTAAAGAATACTATACAATCTTAGTGGATATATTTAGAGAATATCTTGAATCTCAAGTAAAAATTCCAGCTATGGAAAGTACTTCAAGAGAATTGATCTTAAGAATTAATATGTTAAAGGACAGTGGAAATTATAATTTTGAAAAAAAACAGATTGATAAGCTTGAAGAGTTATTTACAAAATCAGATTTAATAAAATTTGCTAAGTCACTACCTACCAAAAGTGATATAAATATTGATTTTATTACAATCAGAGATTTTATTACTTCTACAGAAAAAATATATAATGAGAAGTTTGAAAAAATTGAGGAGCCTGAGGTTAAGGATCAAAATATTAACATTACAGAATATGTAAAAAACTTTTTAAAATACTCAATGGTTGTAATTACAACTATTTTAATTTTGTCTATTTTAATTTTTGGATATTATCCAGTAAGGGATACCATACTACTCAACCCAACAAAGAAATTACTTGATAAGGAATGGTTCACAAGTCAATATGGCTCTCCACCGATTGAATTAAGCACTCCATTAGTTCTTAAAAGAGTAATTGATAGTATTGATTTAAACAAATTTCAGATGGGTCGACTCGAGGATAATTTTTATTTATCATTAGATTTTAAAGATGTTAATCAAACTGAAAATCCAGTCAATTTAGACTTAATAAAAAATGGGCTTATTAATGATTTCCAAGTCTTAGGTTCTAAAAATATTTTGGTTAAAGATGACCAATTTACTGTTAAATCAGGAGATACTGCTCTAAGGTTATACGGCAGCCTAGATATTGAGTTTAATAATGATCTTATTAGATCAAATTTTACTTCAGTTATTTTGCCTTATGACAAGAAGACTATAAAACTTATAATTGTTTATCGGGATAATGATAGGTATGCTAATGATATTGAGTCAAGAATCCTTAATAGTTTAGACATAATTAAAGAATTGTGATGTTTAAAGATTTATATTTTGCTGATCCAGAGTATCTATTAATTACTATAATAATTCCAGTAGTAATATTCTTTTGGTATAGATTTGGTAAGTTGACTCAAGCAACATTAAAGCAATCATCTTTGTCATTATTAAAGTCAAATAAAACATTTATATCAAGGTTAAGACCACTATTGAATATAATAAGAATTATAGTGATTCTTCTTTTAATTCTTGCAATGTCAAGACCTCAATCAAAGTCAACCTCAAAAAGAATAAAAACATCTAGGGGAATAGATATCGTTATGGTTATAGATATTTCTTCTAGCATGTTATCAAAAGATCTCAAACCCGATAGATTATCGGCTTTAAAAAATGTTGCTTCTAATTTCATTGATGATAGACCAAATGATAGAATTGGATTAGTTGTTTATGCTGCAGAAAGTTACACAAAAACTCCTGTTACAACCGACAAATTAATTTTGAAACAATCGCTATCAGATATCAACTATGAATCTCTTCTTGAGGATGGAACAGCTATTGGTATGGGACTATCTACTGCTGTAAATAGACTTAAAGAAAGTACAGCTAAGAGCAAGGTAATCATCCTTCTTACAGATGGGGTTAATAATTCTGGATTTATTGATCCACGAATTGCTGCTGAGCTTGCTGCTGAATATGAGATTAAGACTTATACTATTGGTTTAGGAACAAATGGTAGAGCATTAGCTCCAGTTTCTATATTACCAAATGGGAATTTTCAATTTAGTTTAACAAAAGTTGAAATTGATGAAGACCTTTTGAAATATATCTCTAAAAAAACATCAGGTAGATATTTTAGAGCAACAGACAACCTTGAACTTCAAAATATTTATGATGAAATAAATAAATTGGAGAGAACAGAAATTACTGAAACTATATTTACAAATATTACAGAAAAATATAGACCACTTGTTCTAATTGCTTTTATGTTATATGTTATAGAAATAATTTCAAGAAAATCAATATTTAAGAGTTTTATATAATGTATCAATTTGATAATCCATATTTTTTATATCTAGCGTTAATAATTCCTTTATTAGTGATAATTAATTTGATATACATGTTTTGGAGAAAAAAAATTCAAGACTCATACTCAGATTCAGAATTACTTAAAATTATAAGTCCAAACCGATCAAATTTTAAACTTAATTTAAAATTGATTTTAGAATGTATTGCAATATTATTCCTATCAATAGGCTTAGCAAATCCAAAAATAGGAACTGAATTAAAATCTATTAATAGAGAGGGGGTAGATATAGTTTTCGCTATAGATGTCTCTAAAAGCATGCTTGCGGAAGATGTAGCACCAAATAGACTTTTAAGGTCTAAAAGAATAATCTCTGAGATAATAAATTCATTAAGTTCTGATAGAGTAGGAATAGTTGCATATGCTGCTCAAGCAATTCCGCAAGTCCCGTTGACTACTGACTTCGCATCTGTAAAAAACTTTTTACAAATTATAGATACTGAAATGCTATCATCACAAGGTACATCAATTGATTCTGCACTAAATTTGTCTGCAAACTTCTTTGATCAAAATTCAGAAACAAATAGAGTGCTTATTTTACTTTCAGATGGAGAAGACCATGATGATATTCCAGAGAGCCTAATCAATTTAATTATTGAGAATAATATCAATCTAATTTCAATTGGAGTTGGACAAGATAGTGGCTCGACTATTCCAATAAAAATTAATGGAACAATTGATTCATATAAAAAAGACAATAATGGTCAAGTTGTTATTACCAAAAGAAACAGTGAAATTTTGAATAAAATAGCTAACTCGTCTGGTGGAGAATATATAGATGGAAATATTACTGAAGAAGCACTTGAATATGTTAAGATAAAGCTAGATAAAATAGATAAGTCGGAGTTTGAGACATCTCAATTTGTTGAGTACAAGCAACAATTTCAAATTTTTATATTAATAGCTTTATTGTTTATAATTGTGGATATTTTTATATTTCAAACAAAAACAAGGTGGATTCAGAACCTAAATTTATTTAATGAAAATGAGAAATAGCTATATCTTAAAATTACTCTTTTTAACATTTACGGTTTCTCTAAATTGTCAGAGTGATCCAAATAATCGTGTATTTAATGCTAATAAAGAATCAATTAAACAAAATTTTACAGGTGCAGAAGTAGAGTACAGAAAAGCTATATCTAAGAATGAGATTCAAAATACAGCCTCACATAACCTTGGAAACCTACTTTTTGAGAGTAAAAACTACGATGAAGCTATACAAGAGTATTTTAAAACTCAAAAAAATTCTCAAATTGATCTTGAAAAGCATTCCGCATTTCACAATCTTGGAAATACATACATGAAGAAGAAAGATTATGCTCAAGCTGTTGAAGCCTATAAAAATGCTTTGAGAAATAATCCAAGAGACGACGAAACTAGATATAATTATGCATTAGCAAAAAAATTCTTAGAAGGAGATAAACGACAAAACTCTCAAAATAGTGATGATTCTGAGGAAGAGAAAAAAGATGAATCTGAGGATCAAAAAGAAAATAAAGATGAAGATCAAAATAGTGATCAGGACTCAGATTCAGAAAAGGATAAACCAAAAGATCAACAAGAAGATAAAAGTCAAGATGAAGGAGGAGGTCTGTCAAAACAACAGATGGAGAATCTATTAGATGCAGTTAATAATATCGAAAAAGATTTAAATCAGAAGATTAAATCTGGGAAAAAGAAAGTTCAAACATCAAAAAAAGCTGAAAAAGATTGGTAAGGAATTTATTTACAATATTATTAATATTTTACTCTTTTATTCTGTTTTCTCAAGTCAAATTTGATGCTTCAGTAAGTAAATCAAAATTGGGTCTTAATGAGAGGCTAAGAATTGATTTTATAATGAATCAAAATGGAGATAATTTTTCACCTCCAAATTTCGAAAATTTCCAAATAATTGGAGGTCCAAATCAGTCAATTAAAACATCTTACGTAAATGGAGAAAGAAGTTTTTCAAAAACCTACTCTTATTTTCTTAAACCTTTAAAAAAAGGAAACCTAAGAATAAGTCAGGCATCTATTGAGATAGATGGAGAGATCTACAAGTCATTGCCAATAGAAGTTTTAATAACAGATTCTGTGAGTCAACCATCGGATTCGGTGACTCAATACTACAGAGATGATGATATAGAACTAAGGGCATTAATTTCTAAAGGTTCACCATATTTAAATGAACCAATAACAATTATTTACAAACTTTATTATAAAGCACCAATTAATATTTCTGATGCAAGAGAAACGGAGACACCTAATTACAGAGACTTCTGGAGTCAGACAATAAAAATTCCACAATTAAAGGTTCAGAGAGAAGTTTACAAGGGTCAAAATTATAATGTTGTGGAATGGAGAAAAGTTGTCTTATATCCCCAGAAAGCTGGAGATCTTGAGATATCTCCATTATCCTTAAATTTAGTTTTAGATGTTCCAACTGATAAAAGGGATTTTTTCGGTAATGTTATTTATGATCAGACTTCACAACTCATTTCAACTGGAATGAGGAAAATCAATGTTAGAGATCTTCCTGAAAATGGTAAACCAAATAGTTTTACTGGAGCTGTTGGACAATTTGAATTTGATGTTATTTTAAATAAAAAATCTTTAAGAGCAACTGAATCTTTTCAGGCAGAACTAAAAGTTAAAGGTAATGGAAATCTTAAGTTGTTTGATTTGCCTAATATATTGGTTCCTAATTCAATGGAACTTTTTGAGCCTGAGAGAGAGGAATCAATAAATACAAATTTGTCAGGCATGAGTGGTTCAGTATCAAAAAATTTTACTGTAGTTCCAAGATTCCAAGGAAACTTTCCAATTGAAGAAGTTGAATTCTCATATTTTGACCCAACTGCTGAAAAGTATAAAATTTTAAAGTCACCAAGACTCACAATTGATGTATTTGATGGCCCTACTTACATTAATCCATTAATATCTAATGAATCAAATGTTATAACATCTGATGACTCATTTAGATTTATTAAACAAAAGGGTAAATTAAAAAAATATAATGACTTTAAATTTTTTGAGTCAGAGATTTTTTACATTCTCTCTTCTACACCATTTGTTCTTTCCCTAGCATTAATTGCTTTTACAACATATAGAAGAAATAGAAAAAAATCATACTCAGAAACGATAAAAAAACAAGAAAAAAGTATATATAAAATAATTGATTCTGCAAAAAAATTAACAAACGACAAAAATCAATTTTATGATATGATTGAAAAATCTATAATTAAAAGTCTTATGGTGAAATTTTCAATAAGGATGGAAAGTCTTAATAAAGAAAATATTCAAGAGATTACTAAAAATAAAGGTTTATCAGTTGAAAATATTTCACAGATTATAAATCTGATTGAAAATTGTGAAAAAGCAAAATACTCAAGATCTTCAGACTCATCAATGAATGATGATTTAGAAGAAGCAAGAAAAATAGTCGGTATAATAATGAACATTAACTCATGAAAATATTTTTAGTAATATTATCAATTCTATTATCAAGTAATCAACAAGTTGATGAAATTTTCATACAATCAAATAAATATTATACTAATGGAAATTACAAAGCTGCTCTTGATGGATACCTTGAAATCATTAATTCAGGCTTTGAGAGCTCTGAGCTATATTTTAATTTAGGTAACACTTTTTATAAATTAAATAATATCCCGGAAAGTAATTTTTATTTTGAAAAAGCTCTGGCTATATCACCTAATGATTTAGATGTAATCACAAATTTATCATTTGCTCAAAACCTAAGAATAGATAAAATAGAGAATCTCCCAGTCTCTCAAATTCAAAATATCAAAATCTCTATTCTTGATTTGTTCTCAGAGAAAAGCTGGGCTTATTTATTTGTTACCTCAGTATGGCTTTTGTGTATATGTTTCTTGTTATATCTTTTCTTAAAAAATTCTAAGTCTAAGAGAATCTTTTTTAATCTATCAATACTCATAACATTAATTTCATTTTCATCATTATACCTGAACTATGAAAAGAAAACCTTGAATAACATTAAATATGCAATTATTTTTGATAAAGAGATAGAGGTCTGGTCAGAACCAAATAAAATTTCAGAATTAAAATTTCTTCTTCATGAGGGAACTAAAGTTAAGCAAATAGATATCATTGAGGATTGGGTAAATATTCAACTTGAGAATGGAACGTTGGGTTGGATTGAAGCCTCAAGCTTAAGAGTACTAAATTAATTTTTCTGAATAAATTTCTTGAGTAATTTCAAATGAACTAAATAGAATTTCTGAGAGAACATGTAAATGAATCATTATTGATGACTCAGAAATTACATTATTTGATAATAAATTTAAAGAGAAAATAATTTTTGTAATAATTAAGAGTATTAAAAGAAATTTAAGTCCCCCAAAAACTCCTCCCAATAAGCTATTTAAGAGTCCTAGATAAACAACTTTTGCTAATTTAGTAAATCCTTTTGCTAAGTATATAATGATTAGATAACTTAAAATAAAAATTACAATAAATGAAATAGTATTAAGTAAATTAGAATTTACACTTATAAAAGCAGATATTTCATTTGATAATAAATTATCAACATTTCCAGCTATAAAAAAAGAGATAAATATTCCAAAAAAGCTTGATAGTTCTATAATTAATCCTTTGGAATATCCTCTAATTATTCCAAATCCAATTATTGCAATTATTATTAAGTCAACTAAATTCATAAACTTAATTTATATTTGCAATATACAGAAGGTTAATCATAGACTTTTAATTTTCTTAAAAAAAAATAATGATAAAAAAACTTGAGGATTATATTTCACATGTAAAAAAGTTTAGCTCCCAAGATTCAAATGAGATCGAGTCTTTTAAAATAGAGTTTCTTGGAAGAAAAGGTTTAATTAATGATCTATTTTCTAATTTCAAGAATGTGCCAGCAGATAAAAAAAAGGAATATGGCCAAAAAATTAACGAATTAAAAAATCTTACTTCCAAGAAATATGAAGATCTAAAATTAGGAGTAAAACAATCAAGTAAATCATCAAGAGAAGACTATACTAAACCAGGGTTTCCAATTTCTTCAGGTTCACTTCATCCAATAACAACAATTAAAAATAGAATTATTGATGTGTTCTATAAATTAGGGTTTGGTTTATCTGAAAGTCCAGAGATTGAAGATGATTGGCATAATTTTACAGCTCTAAATTTACCCGAAGATCATCCTGCAAGAGATATGCAAGATACATTTTTTATTCAAACAGATCCTGATCTTTTACTCAGGACTCATTGTTCAACAATACAAATCAGACATCTTGAAGAGAATCCCCCACCAGCCAAAGTAATTCAGGCTGGTAGAGTATATAGAAATGAAGCAATCTCATCTAGATCACATTGTATATTCCATCAAGTCGATGGTATATATGTTGATGAAGATGTCTCATTTGCTGATTTAAAGCAAATGGTGCTCTACTTTGCTAAGTCTATGTTTGGAAAATCTAAGCTCAGATTTAGACCATCATATTTTCCATTTACAGAACCTAGTGCAGAAGTTGATATATACTGGGGATTAGAAACTGAAACTGATTATAAAATTACAAAGGGAACTGGCTGGCTTGAGATCATGGGTTGTGGGATGGTAGATCCAAAAGTTCTAGAGAATTGTAATATTGACTCAGAAAAGTATACTGGTTATGCATTTGGAATGGGTATTGAAAGAATTGCTATGTTAATTTACCAAATACCGGACATTAGATTGTTCTTCGAAAATGACGTGAGATTCCTTAATCAGTTTAAGTAATTTAACTAGTTAATATCAAATTTTATTCCTTGAGCTAAAGGAAGCTCGGAGGAAAAATTAATTGTGTTAGTCTGCCTCCTCATATAAACTTTCCATGCATCTGAACCACTTTCCCTTCCTCCACCAGTATCTTTTTCACCACCAAATGCTCCTCCAATTTCAGCACCAGATGTACCAATATTTACATTAGCAATTCCACAATCACTTCCCAAATTTGAGAGAAACAATTCAGACTCTTTCAAATTATTAGTCATAATTGCAGATGATAGTCCTTGATCAACCTCATTTTGAATATCAATTGCATTTTGAACATTTCCTTTATACTTAATTAGATATAATATTGGAGCAAATGTTTCTTGATGAACGATTTCTAGAGAATGATTAACTTCAGCAATTGCAGGCTTTACATAGCAACCACTTGAATATTCATCTCCTTCAAGAATTCCACCTTTGACTAGCCAGCTACCTCCTTGATCATTAACTTTTGATATTGCATCCTTATAAGATTCAACCGCGTTAATATCAATAAGAGGCCCAACATGATTATTTGAATCAAGAGGATTCCCGATTTTTATTTGATCATAAGCTTTAACTAACGAATTTTTCACATTTTCATATATTTCTTCATGAACAATTAATCGTCTTGTTGAAGTACATCTTTGACCACAAGTACCAACTGCTCCAAAAACTGTGCCCATAATTGTCATTTTCAAATCAGCATCTGGAGTTACAATTATTGCATTATTTCCTCCAAGTTCAAGTAATGTTTTTCCTAATCTTGCACCAACTTTTTCTGCCACAATTTTACCCATTCTTGTTGAACCAGTTGCTGATAAAAGAGGAATATCTCGACTTTGTGATAACATTTCACCAATTTTGTAATCACCATTAATAATGGATGATACACCTTCTGGAATATTATTCTCTTTGAAAACTTCTCCAATAATTTTTTGACATACTAAACTACATAAAGGTGTTTTTTCACTCGGTTTCCAGATTGTAACATTACCACATACCCATGCGAGAACAACATTCCAACTCCAAACTGCAACTGGAAAATTAAATGCAGAGATTATTCCAACGATTCCTAATGGATGATATTGTTCATACATTCTATGGGTTGGTCTTTCGGAATGCATCGTAAATCCATGTAATTGCCTAGAAAGTCCAACTGCATAATCGCATATATCAATCATCTCTTGAACTTCTCCAAGCCCTTCCTGAAATGATTTACCCATCTCATATGATACAAGTGTTCCTAAAAGTTCTTTTTCCTCTCTTAACTTATTCCCAAACTGACGAACTAATTCTCCGCGTTTGGGAGCAGGAATTTGTCTAAAATTTTTAAATGCATTCTTTGAACTTTTGATTATTTTATTAAAATCATTTTTTGAACCGGATTTTATTGAGCCGATTAAATTCCCATCAACAGGAGAGAAGCTTTCAATTTTATTACCAGAACTAAACCAATTAGATCCAGTAGAACAACCATCAATTAAGCCGTTCAACTGATATTTTTTTTGTAACTCATCTACACTTTTCATATTAGATTTTTGAAATTCTAAGTGTGTTAACCATACCTTTTTTATCAATTGGCATTGAAGTTAGATTTATCACTTTATCATCTTTTTGTAGATAATTATTTTCAACAGCTATTTTATTTATTTCCTCGACAGTTGTGTCAGTACTTTCAATG
>CAJPUS010000014.1 GCA_905380995.1 uncultured Flavobacteriaceae bacterium | reverse complement strand
CCTCTGGAACATCACTTTGCCTGTAAAAGCAAGTTTTGTCTGGATCTAGACCAAAGGCCAGCCATGCAGCTGCTGTTGAAAATGTATTGTTGTTTAAAGTTTTAGGATCTTTAACTTGTGTTAAAGAATGCATATTAGCTATAAAAAGATAGGATTCATCATTTGATAAATTTGCCATTTGTATGGCAGGAATAATTGCTCCAAGTATATTGCCAAGGTGCGGTGTGCCTGTCGATTGAATGCCAGTTAATATTTTGGCCATGAGAATTGTTTACAAAACAAAGATATTTTTTTTTGATCTTGAAACAAAATACCTATTACCTTTGAATTATTGTATCGAAGATTGAGAAATGATAAAAAGGGTTTTACTTACTATATGGCTCCAAATTTGGTTTTACTTTCTTGCAGGAATTCAAATTGTTATTTACTTCCCCTTTTTAGTGATAATTTTATTATTTCCAAAGGGATATGAGATGCTTTATTGGGTAGCAAGAAACCTTTGGGCAAGAATAATTTTGCATGGAAGTGGTTATTATGTTGAAGTAGAGAATAAGGATAAATTGATTGCAGAAACGAATTGTTTAATGATAGCAAACCATTCAAGTCATATGGATCCATTTTTGATGCTAATACTTAATAAAAAACCTTTTAGGTTTGTCGGAAAAAAGGAATTATATAGTTTACCTTTATTTGGATACTTGTATAAAAAAGCTGTAATAATGGTTGATAGATCCGATTCACGAAGTAGATATGCAGTCTATGGAAGAGCAAATACAATGTTAGAAAGAGGTTATAACGTTTGCATTTTTCCAGAGGCTCATTATTGGGATGATACTGTATTGTTACAAGAATTTAAAAGAGGTGCTTTTAAAATTGCAATTGAAAATCAACTTCCAATAATACCAATTATTTTTTATGATTTAAAATTAAAGCATCCTTGGTATCCAAAATTTGGCTCAATCGGTAAGTTAAGAGTTAAAGTGTTGGATAAAATTAATGTTGATAATCTAACAGAAAAAGATATTTCTTCACTGACAAAGAAGGCATTTGATATTATCAAAGGAGAGTTGGAGAATGATCCAAAACAGTCTGCTGTAAAAGCAGTTAATAACTGGAAAAAAATATTGTCTTAATCATTATTAATTTGTTCGAGAATTTTTTTTTCAAGCTCTTCTATCAATTCAGGATTATCTTTTAAAATAGATTTTACAGAGTCTCTACCCTGGCCTAATTTACTCCCACCGTAACTAAACCATGAACCGCTTTTCTCAATTATATCTTTTTCAACGCCAATATCAATTATTTCTCCAATTTTTGAAATTCCTTCTCCATACATTATATCAAACTCAGCAGTTTTAAATGGAGGTGCAACTTTATTTTTTACAATTTTAACTCTAGTTTTATTACCCAGTACTCCACCTTCTGTATTTTTAAGCTGAGTAGATCTTCTAATATCAATTCTGACAGAGGCATAAAACTTAAGTGCGTTACCACCAGTTGTCGTTTCAGGATTTCCAAACATGACTCCAATTTTTTCTCTAAGTTGATTAATAAAAAATACCGTACAATTTGTTTTGCTGATAGATGCTGTTAATTTTCTCAATGCTTGTGACATAAGCCTCGCATGTAAACCCATTTTTGAGTCTCCCATTTCGCCTTCTATTTCACTCTTAGGTGTTAGTGCTGCAACCGAGTCAATTACCAGTGCATCTACTGCTCCTGATCTAATTAAATTATCTGCTATTTCAAGAGCTTGCTCTCCATTATCAGGTTGCGATATGACTAATTCACCTAAGTCAACTCCAAGTTTTTCAGCATAAAACCTGTCAAAGGCATGTTCAGCGTCAATAAAAGCTGCTATACCACCAGCCTTTTGACATTCAGCAATCGCATGTAATGTAAGCGTAGTTTTACCTGAAGATTCAGGTCCATATATTTCAATTACCCTACCTTTTGGATATCCTCCAACACCTAGAGCTATATCAAGACCAATAGAACCCGACGAGATTGATTCAACCTTCTCTATCGTTTGATCACCGAGCTTCATAACAGAACCTTTACCGTAGGTTTTGTCTAATTTATCCAGTGTAAGTTTTAGCGCTTTAAGTTTAGAATCTTTAAGATCTGACATAGTGAACCATTTATCACTAAAGTAATATTTTTTATATTTATATTTTACCAAACTATGAGAAAAATATTAATATTATTTGCAGTATTATTTATAACAAATATTTACGCACAAAATATCCTTCCATTAAAGGAAAGAGCCGAATTTATCAATAAATTACAAAAAGAGAGACTTTATAAATTATTACCAGTGTTAATGGAAAAAACTGGAATTGATATGTGGGTTTTAATTGCAAGAGAATACAATGAAGATCCAATAATAAAGACTATGTTGCCTCCTACATGGCTAAATGCAAGAAGAACAACTATTCTAGTATTTTCATTAGATAAAAAAACTCAAAAATTTGAATCAGTTGCTATTGCTAGATATGCCTTTGGTGATAATATACCATCAATATGGGATAAGGAGAAACAGCCTAATCAATGGGAAGCTCTAAATGATTATATAGTTAGTAAAAATCCAGAAAAAATAGGATTGAATACTTCTAGCTATGAATCATTAGCTGATGGGCTTAGTAAATATCATTATGACCAGCTTTATAATGTTTTATCACCTAAATTTAGGAAAAAAATCACCTCAGCTGAGGACCTTGCAATTGCTTGGATTGAAACTAGAACAGATTCAGAGATGATAATATTTTCTCAATTAGTTGAAATTAGTAGTGCTATAATTAGAGAAGCATTTTCTACTAAAGTAATTACCCCTGGAATTACTAGTACTGATGATGTAGTGTGGTGGATGCGAGAGAAAGTTTTATCTCTTGGATTAGAAACTTGGTTTCATCCAACAGTAGATGTTCAAAGAAAGGATAAGAGTGAGTTATATGCATTTGATAGTAAATCAAAGTTTGATATCATACTACCAGGAGATCTACTTCATTGTGATTTTGGAATATCATATTTGACACTGAATACAGATACTCAAGAGTTAGCCTATGTTCTTAAACCTGGGGAGACAAATGCTCCAGACTTTCTAATAAATGCATTTAAAGAAGGTACAAGAGTACAAGATATTTTTACCAATAATTTTAAACAAGGATTGACTGGGAATGAGATTCTGAAAAAATCTCTTGACCAAGGAAAAGCTGAAGGTCTTAGGCCTTCAATTTATACTCATCCATTGGGTACATATGGCCATTCAGCTGGAACTACTATAGGTATGTGGGATTCACAAGGAGGTGTTCCATTTACTGGAGACTATCCACTTCAATATAACACAGCTTATGCTATTGAACTAAATACAACTGTATATATTGAGGAGTGGGATAAAGATATTAGGATTATGCTTGAAGTACCTGGCTTCTTTGGAGAAAATGGGTTTAGATACATAAATGGGCGTTTAAAAGAGTTCCTTTTAGTAGGTTCAAAACAAACTGGCTTAGACGACTAAAGTTAAATGTACATAACGTTAGCAAAAAGTTGTAATTTTACACCACATATAAGTATAGCATGCACCTGTACAATAAACTTAGCGCAAAAGAGCGCGCCAGAATAATTGATGAAAATTCTCAAGAAAGAATTATACTTTCGTTTTACAAGTATTTCAAATTAGGGAATCCATCACTTTTTAGAGATCATTTATTTATCGTTTGGTCCAATTTAGATGTTTTAGGTAGAATTTATGTTGCAAGTGAGGGTATTAATGCCCAACTATCTGTGCCCAAGGAAAGCTTTGAAGAATTTAAATTTTCAGTCAACAAATTATCTCCCCTTAAAGATGTTCGACTAAATATTGCTTTGGAACACTTCAATAAATCATTTTTAAAACTAAAAATTAAAATTAGAGAAAAAATTGTTGCAGATGGATTAGATGACTGCGACTTTGATGTTACAAAAATTGGTAAACATTTAAATGCTAAAAAATTTAATAAGATGCTCAATGATAAAAATACTATATGTATTGATATGAGAAACCATTATGAAAGTGAAATCGGTTATTTCAAAGGTGCTATAAAACCTGATGTAGACACATTTAGAGAATCTATAGCAACAATTGACAAAGAGGTTGATAAATATGGAAAAGAAAAAAATTATTTAATGTATTGTACAGGAGGAATTAGATGTGAAAAAGCAAGTGCATACTTAAAACATAAGGGAGTTCAAAATGTATTTCAACTCGAAGGTGGAATAATAGAATATGCTAAACAAGTAACTAGACAAAAGCTTAAAAATAATTTTGTTGGAAAAAACTTTGTATTTGATCAAAGGATTGGTGAAAAAATTTCTAATAAAATCGTTTCAAACTGTCATCAATGTGGACGACCATGTGATACTCATGTTAATTGTGCAAATGATTTCTGTCATCTACTTTTTATCCAATGTAATGAATGCAAAAAGAAAATGAACAATTGTTGTTCACATGAATGCAAAAAAATAACTGCACTTCCATATGATGAGCATAGAGCTTTCAGAAAAAAAAACAGTAATTATCTCTTTAAAAAGGGAAGGTCACCAAAGCTTAAATATAAAATTTGTTAAATGAAAAAAGTATTTACTATTAGACTTTTGTGGTCTTCTGTTTTGATTGGTTTAGTTTCCTTTTTTGGATTATTTATTCTTGCTGGTAGTGGATCATTTGGTGAAATGCCGCAGTTCGAACAACTAGAGAATCCTAACACAAATCTTGCCACTCAAATAATATCTTCCGATGGAGAAATATTAGGTAAATACTATTTCAATGATAATAGGACCCCAATAACTTATAATGAACTTCCTAAAAATCTTGTTGATGCATTAATTGCAACTGAAGACGAAAGATTTTATAATCATCCAGGAATAGATATAAGATCAACTTTAAGAGCAATTATTTTTTTGAATACGAGAGGGGGTTCAAGTACAATTAGTCAACAACTTGCAAGACAACTTTTTGTTGGAGTAAGATCAAGAAACATAATACAAGCTATTCTCCAAAAAGCAAGAGAGTGGGTTCTTGCAATTCAAATTGAGAAGAGATACACTAAGAATGAAATTATAGCAATGTATTTGAATATATATGATTTCAATAATACAGCAGATGGTGTTCGTTCAGCATCTAAAATCTACTTTAATAAAACACCAGACTCGCTTCTTCTTGAAGATTCTGCTACTTTAGTTGGAATGTTAAAGAATTCATCACTTTACAATCCACTGAGAAGACCCGAACTTGTTACTGAAAGAAGAAATGTTGTTTTTCAGCAAATGTATAGAAATGAGATGATCACAAAAGATCAAAGAGATTCACTTTCGTCTCTTCCTCTAAAAATCGATTATTCTCCAGAGTCACACAGAGAAGGATTAGCAACTTATTTTAGAGCATATCTTCAAGAGTTCATGAACAAGTGGTTACGAGATAATCCTAAATCAGATGGCGAAAGATACAATTTATATAAAGACGGTTTGAGAATCTACACAACCATTGATTCAAGACTACAGTCAATTGCGGAAGAGTCTGTAAATGATCATATGAAGAATCTTCAAGCAGAATTTTTTTCACAAAATAAACAATCAGATGAAAATCCAACACCTCCATTTCGAGAACTTAGAGAGGGTCAAGTTGATACTTTAATTAAATTATCAGCAATTAGATCTGAAAGATGGAGAAAGATGAAATTGAGTGGTAAGAATGAAGATGATATATGGCAAACATTTCAGGTTGAAACTCCAATGAAAATTTTTTCGTGGAATGGAGAAATTGATACTATAATGAAGCCAATTGATTCAATTAGATATTATAAATTTCATCTTAGAGCTTCAATGATGTCAATGGAACCACAAACAGGTCATGTTAAAGCGTGGGTTGGAGGTGTAAATTATAAACATTTTCAATATGATCAAGTAAAACAAGGGAGACGCCAAATAGGTTCAACATTTAAGCCTTTTCTATACGCTACAGCAATTGACCAGCTAAAACTCTCTCCATGTTACACAATTCCTGATGCTTTATATTGTATTGAGCCTGGCAAACATGGTAACATGGATGCATGGTGCCCAAAGAACTCAAGTGATAAATATGGCCAAACAAGAAATTTAAAAAATGCTTTAGCTAATTCAATTAATACAATTAGTGCAAGACTGATGGATCAAGTTGGACCAAAACCAGTAGTTTCTCTAATGAAAAAAATGGGTATAAATTCGTATTTACCTGAAGTTCCCTCTATTGCTCTTGGGACTCCTGATCTAAGTCTATATGAAATGGTGGGAGCGTATAGTACTTTTGTAAATAAAGGAATATACATTGAGCCAATTTTTATTACAAGAATTGAGGATAAAAATGGAGTACCACTTTTTGAAGTAATACCAAACACAACTGATGTAATTAGTGAAGAAGCAGCATATGTAACTGTCAATTTAATGGAAGGTGTGACAAAATATGGTTCAGGAGGTAGACTCAGACATTCGGGATTGGAGGAAACAAATTATATTTATAAGAATTTAGTTACTGGGTATCCATATGAGTTTGAAAATGCAATAGCTGGAAAAACTGGAACAACGCAAAATCAAAGTGATGGTTGGTTTATGGGAATGGTGCCAAACCTTGTGACTGGAGTTTGGGTTGGAGGTGAAGATAGATCTATTCATTTTGAAGATATTGCATTTGGCCAAGGTGCAACAATGGCGTTACCAATATGGGGTGAATATATGAAGAAGGCTTATTTAAATCCTGACCTAGGAATTTCATCTGATGATTTCCCTAAACCTGAATTAGTTAATATACCATTGGATTGTGAAAATGTCAATATTGAAAGTTCAAAAAAGAAAAAAGATCTTGAGGATTTAGGTTTTTAAAATAAAATTTTTTCGTAACAGTGAAAAGGAAACTTACTTTGATTTGGAAAATAAACATCATTTAATTGAATATATTTTCTTGATTTATAAAATCTATTATTTCTTTCATTTTCACTAAATGTATCAAGTCTTATAGATTTCAATCCATTATTTCGGGCATAATTCTCAGCAAAATTCATTAATGATCTTCCAATTCCTTTTTTTTGATATTTAGGATCAACAGCTAATCTGTGAACATACAAATTTTTTTCATCTTCAGTAAGCCATTTAACATGATTATAAACATCATCTTTATTTAAGCTTATCATTATACACCCAAGTATTTTTGATTTTATCATATAAACATATAAACTGTTACTATCAATATCTTTCTTAAAAATCTCAGAGCTAGGATAATTTTCATTCCACTGAAAAATACCTCGATTTTGCATATCTATTGCACAATCTTCAGCAATTTTTTTAATCCTAGGTAGGTAATCGACCTTTGCTAATTCAATTTTATACACAGAAAATTATATTGTTTAAATTAGATTAAAATTAATTAATTGTTCAATAATAAGATATTTTACTTTTTTTTATTTGTGAGTGTTATTATTAATTCTTCTCACTCACAAAATCAGATTAATTTAGAAGTCGATAATGATCTCTATTTTGACAGGGACTTCTATTATTCTAGTGGAATTTTCTTAACCTACAGTTCCACTAAATTTAAAGAGGATTTTTTTTTCATTAATAATTTTAAATTAGGACAGATGATTTATACTCCATCGAGCAGATATGAGACAGATCCAAATAAATATGACTATCCCTACAGTGGTTATTTATATTTAGAGGTAACTAAGCAAAAGCAGATATCAGATTACTCAAGTTTTAGTTTTGGAGGTAATGTTGGAATTACAGGTAATGCATCTTTGGCTAAAGGAATTCAAAATTTATATCATGATATAGTTCTAAATTTACCAAATTTGGAATGGAAATCTCAAATGCCACAGGAGTTCCAAATTAATTTAGTTGTAAATTACTTTAAAGGCTTCATTTTGGATAACAATATTAACCTTACAACTAAATTGTACTCGAGACTTGGGACATACCAGTTAATGGCTGGAATAAATTTTGGACTTTTGATTGGAGAATTAAGTTGGTCTAATTTATTAGATAACGTCATATATCAAACCAATGATAAATTATCATTTTATATTGGAACAAGTCAGGAATATTACCTTCATGATTATAAATTAGAAGGAAGTTTATTTAATGAAAATGCTGAGCTAACAACATTATCAAATAAATATAGAAATATCATAGAGGTCGGTTTTCAAAAAAGATTTAATAAACTTCAATTACTTACTACATTTAATTCAATGTCTAAGGATACCAAAATTCAAAGGACACTAAGACATCCATTTTTAAAAATCAGTTTAAGTTATCAACTTAACTAATTTTAACTTTTTTTTAAAATATTTTAATTAGTAATTATCTTAAATTTAAGTATGTCTGACGAACGCTCTCATATTCATCTTTAGTCCTTTTTTTAGCTAGATAAATTGGAATTTTTGTTAATTGGTTTTATTGAGAGCGTTTTTTCTATTGCAACCCAACTTTA
>CAJPUS010000013.1 GCA_905380995.1 uncultured Flavobacteriaceae bacterium | reverse complement strand
TGATCAGGAAAAAATCGATAATGCTATTGAAAAAATTAGAAATTTGATATTTGAACCAGTAATTGATGAGGTATATAAAGTAAATGTAGTTAAAATACTTGACTTCGGTGCAGTTGTAGAGTTTGTACCAGGGAAAGAAGTTTTACTTCATGTCTCTGAAATTGCATGGGAAAGAGTTGAAAAAGTTACCGATTACATAAACCTTGGGGATCAGATTGAAGTTAAATACCTGGGAATTGATAAAAGAACTAGAAAACAAAAAATTTCAAGAAAAGTTTTATTAGAAAAAAAATAAGTTTTTACCACTTTGGAACAATTTTTGCGGCAATATTAGTCTATGAGACAATTAAAAATAACAAAACAGGTTACTAACAGAGAAACAGCTTCTCTTGATAAATATCTACAAGAAATTGGTAAAGTAGACTTGATTACTGCAGAGGAAGAGGTTGAACTAGCTCAGCGTATTAAAAAAGGTGATCAATTTGCTCTTGAGAAATTAACGAAAGCTAATTTAAGATTTGTTGTTTCTGTAGCTAAACAATATCAAAATCAAGGCTTAACGTTACCAGATCTAATAAATGAGGGTAACCTTGGATTGATTAAAGCAGCTCAAAGATTTGATGAAACAAGAGGTTTTAAATTCATTTCTTATGCAGTTTGGTGGATTAGACAATCAATTCTTCAAGCACTAGCAGAACAATCGAGGATTGTACGATTACCTTTAAATAAAATTGGCTCAATAAATAAAATTAACAAGACTTATGCTTTTTTAGAGCAAGCTCATGAACGCGCACCATCTGCAGAAGAAATTGCCAAAGAGCTCGATATGACAGTAAATGATGTAAAAGAGTCACTAAAAAACTCTGGTAGACATGTTTCTATGGATGCTCCTTTGGTTGAAGGTGAAGACTCAAATTTATATGATGTTCTTAATAGTGGTGAGTCTCCAAACCCCGACAGACAACTTTTACATGAATCCCTTAGAACTGAAATTGAGAGAGCCCTTGATACTCTTACCCCTCGTGAGGCAGATGTTGTGAGGCTATATTTTGGTCTAGGTAATCAACATGCAATGACTCTTGAGGAAATAGGAGAAACATTTGATTTGACTAGAGAAAGAGTTAGACAAATTAAAGAAAAGGCTATAAGGAGATTAAAGCACACCTCAAGAAGCAAGATTCTTAAAACTTATTTGGGCTAATCTATTAGCTTTTAATGTTTATATCTTTTTAAGCTTATTTTAATTAGATAATCATATTAATTTTAAATTGATTAAAAATTATATGACGATAAAGATAGCTCCCTCTATTCTGTCTGCAGACTTTAGTAATCTTTCTAGGGATTGTGAAATAATAAATAAAAGTAATGCAGATTGGTTCCATCTTGATGTAATGGATGGTTTATTTGTTCCAAATATTTCATTCGGTATGCCAATAGTAAGCAAAATTAGGAAACTGACTAAAAAGCCTTTAGATGTTCATTTAATGATCATTGAGCCAGAAAGATACATTGAAAAATTTATTGAGATTGGCTCTGATATCTTAACTGTTCATATTGAAGCAACCACAGAGATGGATAATATCTTAACTAAAATTAAACAATCTTCAATTAAGTCAGGAATTGCAATTAATCCTGATACTCCAGTAAATAAATTAGAGAACTACATTAATAAGGTTGATTTAATCTGCTTAATGGGTGTTCATGCAGGTTTTGGAGGACAGAGGTTTATTAATAAAACATTTGATAGACTAGTTGAACTTAAAGCTCTTATTAAATCAAAAGACTCATCTGCCCTTATTGAAATAGATGGTGGTGTAGATAATACTAACTGTAAAAAGCTTAAATCTTTAGGTGCTGACATCCTTGTTGCTGGAAGTTATGTATTTAAATCTTTAGACATAAAAACTGCAATTGATTCATTGAAGTAAAAAATTAAAATATTATTTTGCATATCTAGTTTTGAAGTTTAACTTAACTTTTAGAATATTTTTTTATTGGCAATTATTAAAGGTTATGAATCCAATATTAATTATATTGACAAGTATACAAATGATTTAAATTATATCGATATTACTGAGTTTTCCAGAAGAGCAACCAATGAACCTGTTCTAATTAAAAACGACATCTTAGTAAAAATGTATTTAGAATGGGCTAAAAAAATTATAACTTTTGAATATATTAAGAGAAATAGCAAGAGATCTTGACTCTAAAGATAAACTACATAAATATAGGAATAAGTTTATATTACCTAAAGACCAAATATATCTTGATGGAAATTCACTTGGAGTATTAGCTAAAGGTGTAGTGGATAATATTAACCATACTATTAAAGAAGAATGGGGAAATAATTTAATCTCAAGTTGGAATAAGAGCTGGATTAAGTTACCAAGATTAATCTCTAAAAAAATAGCTTCTATAATCAAATCTTATGAGACCGAGGTATATGTTGGTAGCTCTACTTCTATAAATCTTTTTAAGCTTTTAAAAAGCATTTTAGAGGCAAATAGTTTTATAAAAAATATTACGACTGATAATCTAAACTTTCCTTCTGATAAATATATATGTGAAGTAATTGCTAAAGATTTTAATATTGACTTTAACTTTCTAGATTATGGAAATGATTTAATCCCAGATATCGAAAAACTAAAAGAAAATATATTAAAAGAAAAGGGGATACTAGTATTATCTCATGTTTCTTTCAAGAGTTCATACAGGTATCCTATCGAAGAAATTACTAAATTCTGTAAGGATAATAATACAATTCTTATTTGGGATTTAAGTCACTCTGTAGGTGCAATAGACATTGACATGAGATCAAATGGAGTAGATTATGCAATAGGTTGCACATACAAATATTTAAATGGAGGTCCTGGTTCTCCAGCCTTTATTTATGTTCGAGAATGCGAACTCAAAAAATTAAAATCACCAATAAAAGGATGGTTTAGCCATAATAAACCATTTGAATATTCTAACGAATATATAGAGTCAAATACGATAGAGAAATTTTCAAATGGAACACCCCATATACTTTCTTTATCAACACTTAAAACTTCGCTTGATATAACATTGGAAGCAACAACCGAAAAATTGAGTATTAAATCCGCCAATCTATTTGATTTCTTTATAACTATATATAATGATGATTTAAAGAAGTTAGGTTTTAAATTGCTATCACCATTAGACAAAAATAAAAGAGGTTCTCATATTTCATTAAGTCACAAAGAAGCATGGAGAATATCAAAGTGTCTGTTAGAACCGATTGATAGCAGACTATTGAGTATTATTGTTGATTTTAGACCTAAAAATATAATTCGTATAGCATTGACCCCATTATATACTACTTTTGAAGATGTCTACATTATTTCTGAAAGAATCATTAGTATTATTAATGACAGAGAATACAATAAAAAGGATAATACTATGGAAGGGGTAACCTAGAGCCTAAATTCATTTAATTCATTAATTTTTTTTTTATAATTTCTGCAATAACTCTACCCTCTGCTTGTCCAGAAACTTTATTATTAACTATAGATATTACTTTACCCATCTCTTTCATTGATTGAGCACCTAGATCTTCAATAACCTTGTCTATGATTTTTGATAAATCAGAATGATTCAATTGAGCGGGTAAGAATTCAGAGATTATATTAGCTTGGGATAATTCAACCTCAGCTAATTCCTCTCTTTTCTGCTCTAGGTATATTTTTGCACTATCATTCCTTTGTTTTACCATTTTTTGTAAAATTTTAAGGATATCTGATTCTACAACCTGATCTTTTGATCCAGATTTTGTTTTCTCCATCAGTATAGCAGACTTTATTGCTCTGAGAGAATCTAATCTAAGATTATCTTTCAATTTCATTGAACTCTTTATAGAGTCATTTATTTTATCTTCAATTTTCATAAATTAATCAACGTTATCGTTAAGATATGTATTTACATCAGGAAATTCTAATTTATTTTCATCATTTAAAATAGTCTTAGAATAAATGTCCTGACTTTGAGGTTTTGAATTATCAATTTCAATTCCCATTCTCTTGTAAGCAGGAATTTTTTCTAGATCTTCAATTGAAGAATTATTACTTTTAAATGTGTAATTATATTTTTTTAATTTTTGCTTTCTAATTACATTTTCATTTTCATCTTCTAATTTTATAGGTTGTTCAAATATATTGTCGTTTTCTTGAATTCTATTTAAATCAACATCATTTGAGTCTCTATATTTATTATCTATATAATCACTTTCTGTAATCTCTAATTTATTGTCTATATCATCATCAAGATCCAATTTAATAAACTCAATATCATCATTTTCTGAATATAAATCTGTTTCAATATCTTCATGTTTGTCATTGTTATGGTTCATATTTAATGATACTTCTTCAACTTTATAGTCTTCATATTTATCATTTGAAAAAAGACCAAATGAAATTTCAGATGTCTCTTCTATTTTAGGAAAAGATGGGTCTTCATCAGGAGTTACATACTCAATATCATTTAACTCGATATCATTTAACTCTAAATTGTCATATGGGTTTAATATCTCATAATTAATTTCGATATCTCTTAAAATCTCATTAATTTCAGAATCAATTCTCTTTTGATTTGAATTATTATCTATTGTGTTATAATTTTCATTTTCTTCATCTTTTTTATTTAATGGATTTATTTCTTCTTCTAAAATTTTTTTTTCAAACGGATGATCTTGATCAAGAGAATAAATTACTTTTTTAGTTTCTGAGCTAACTAAGCTTCTTTGTTTTTCATCTGCAAAACCGGTTGCTATGACAGTAACTGATATATTGTTTCCAAGCTCAAGATCTTCTCCTACTCCCATAATTATGTTTGCACTGTTTCCTGTTTCATTCTGTATATGTTCATTAATTTCTCCTATTTCATCAATAGTGATTTCTTCAGTACCTGAGACAATTAATAACAGTACATTTTTACTTCCCTCGATTTTGTTATCATTCAGTAATGGTGAATCTAAAGCTTTGATAACAGCCTCATTAGCTCTATTGGATCCACTTGCAATTGATGAACCCATTATCGCTGTTCCACTATTAGATAAAACTGTTTTTGCATCTTTTAAGTCTATATTTTGGGTATAGTGATGAGTAATTACTTGGGCTACACCCTTAGCTGCTGTTGCTAGCACCTCATCTGCTTTAGAAAACCCTTGTTTGAAACCAAGATTGCCATAAACCTCTCTTAATTTATTATTATTGATAATAATCAATGAATCTACAGATCTTTTAAGTTTTTCAAGACCTTTAACAGCTTGTAGTTCTCTGTTTTTTCCCTCAAAAACAAAAGGTATTGTTACAATACCAACAGTCAAAATATCTAATTCCTTGGCCATCTCTGCAATAATTGGAGCTGCACCTGTTCCTGTTCCACCTCCCATCCCTGCTGTAATAAATAACATTTTAGTTTGGGTTTCCAATAAATTTTTTAGATCCTCATAACTCTCTAAAGCAGCAAGTTTGCCAATTTCAGGATTAGCACCTGCCCCAAGTCCCTCGGTAAGATTTACTCCAAGCTGAATTTTGTTATGTACTGGACTTTCCTCTAATGCCTGAGAATCTGTATTACAAACAACAAAATCAACACCTTTAATTCCTTGTTTAAACATATGATTGACAGCGTTACTTCCTCCTCCACCTATTCCCATTACTTTCATTACATTGCTTCTATTTTTAGGTAAATCAAAGCTAAAATTTGAGTCTATTTCTGTTTTCATTTTTTTAATTTTTATTAATTATCAATTGTGTTATCTACGTTATCTATAAATTTTTTAAAACCTTCTCCCCACTTAGATAGAATAGTTTTTCTATCGTGGTTTACAAGATCTTTTTCAGCTGTATTTATCAAATTGAACTCTTCTTCTGAGTCTTTTTCTATTGCCTTCATTAATAACCCGACAGCTGTTGAATATATTGGATTAAACTTATTTGAATCTCCAGATAAATGCTCACCTGGGAAACCAATTCTAGTATCCATTCCTGTAACATATTCTGTGAGTTGTTTTAAATGGCGTAGTTGACTTCCTCCACCAGTTAATACAATACCAGCAATTAGCTTCTTTTTTGAATCCTCATGACCATAATTTTTAATTTCTAAATATGCTTGCTCTATAATTTCTACAATTCTTGCATTAATAATTTTTGAGAGTGTCTTTAAAGAAATCTCCTTAGGATCTCTACCTCTAAGTCCTGGAATAGAAACAATATCTGAGTCTTTGTTTTCTCCTGGCCATGCTGAACCAAATTTAATTTTTAGTTGTTCTGCTTGATCACCAATAATTGAACATCCCTCTTTAATATCTTCGGTTATAACATTTCCACCAAATGGAATTACAGCGGTATGTTTAATGATTCTATCTTTGAAAATAGCAACATCAGTTGTTCCACCACCAATATCAATTAATGCTACACCAGCTTCTTTTTCTTCATCAGAAAGCACGGCATCCGATGATGCTAATGGTTCAAGTGTAATATCTCCCATTTCTAAGCCGGAACTCTTAATACATTTTCCAATATTCCTAATTGATGAAACCTGACCTACTACAATGTGAAAATTAGCCTCAAGTCTGCTTCCGTACATTCCTATAGGTTCTTTTATTTCTGACTGGCCATCTACTTTAAAATCTTGAGGCAAAACATGAATTATCTCTTCACCGGGTAACATTACAAGCTTATAAACTTGATCTATTAATTTATCAATATCATTCTCATCTATAACCTTATCAGGATTCTCTCTTGTTATATAGTCGCTATGTTGAAGACTTCGAATGTGTTGACCTGCAATACCAACAGCAACCTCGGATATCTGAATATTTGATTTATTTTGGGCTTCTCGTATTGCTATTTTAATGGACTGAATTGTCTGGGTAATATTATTTACAACTCCACGATGAACACCTAGACTTTGAGATTTTCCCACACCAATTACATTCACTTTATTAAACTTATTTTTTTTGCCAACCATAGCAACAATCTTTGTTGTCCCTATATCTAATCCAACTGAAAATGATTTATCCATAATATTATTTTTTTATAGCAACTAAACGATTGTTATAAACTAAATCTAGTTGTTTGTATATATTTTTATTTAAATTTTTTATTTGATACACATAAAAACCTTTTAACATTTTTAATTTATTTTCTATCTTTTTTTGATCACCTAAATTTAGATCCAAATCTAAATTTTTTATTGTTACATATAAATGATCATTATTAAACCATATTTCTTTTAATTTATTTTTAAAAAATTTATCTTTTTCAAAAGCTGAAATAACATTTATAATTTTTTGAATTTGTAATTCAGTTATATTTCCTTTAATTACTGGTAGGGAATCATTTTTAGATTGATGTTTTTCAAAAACTTTAGCATTGATATCTATAAGACTATTTGAATCTTTTAAATATGCAATTGGGGTTCTATCAATTAATTTTATTCCGATTTCATTTTTATCATTAAAATAGATATCAATATTCTCTAATGATTTTATGTCCTTAAGTTTTGTCTCAACTTTTAAAATCTCATTATCTTTTATTAAGTTTTGAAATTGTTTTTCACTTAATAAACTTCTGACATTTTCCACATTATCTATATAACCGTTAGATGTATATACTATATTACTATTCTTTAAATCATAGCTTTTATCAGAGTTAGTAAATGAACTTATTAAACCAATGATAATAAGGAATGATAATAACACTAACATTAAAATTAATCTATACATTTTGAAATATTTCTTTATTAAGATTCTCTGATATATTTCCAGCACCAAGAATAGAAATAACATCCGTTTTTGAGTTAATTACTATATCATCAATGGATTTAATATCAATTAGTTCCTTCTTTAAACATTTAATTTTATCTAATAAAATTTGTGAACTAACTCCAATTATAGGCTTTTCTCTTGCAGGAAAAATTTCTAAAAGATATACCTCATCAAATTTTGAAAGAACAACTGCAAACTCATCCATAAAGTCTCTTGTTCTAGAAAAAAGATGTGGTTGAAATACAACTGCTGTTGATTTATTTTTATAATTAGTTTGAATAGTATTAATTACTGATTCAATTTCAGTTGGATGATGGGCATAATCATCAATAACAACTTTATTATCAAGTTTATAAATATCCATTCTTCTTTCAATTCCTTTGAAATTTGAAAGAAATGGTAATAATTTTTGAATATCAATTTCTTGTATTTGGTCAATAATTGATAGTGCAGCTAATGTATTCTTTAGATTATGAAGACCTATAATATTTACAAAAATATTAGAGTAAAAATTATTAGGAGTTTTAAGATCAAATCTTATTCCATTTTCTAAAATCTTTATATTGTCAGAATAATAATCCGAATTACTTTTAATTGAATAAGAAAAATCCTTATTGATTTCTATTTCAGCCCCTGTAATTAGTATATCTTTTACATTATCTGCAAATGACTTAAAACTTTTATTTAACGATTTAAAGTTTCCATAAACATCAAGATGATCATTTTCAATTGAAGTAATAACAGCATAATTAGGATTAAGATTTAAGAATGATCTATCATATTCGTCTGCCTCAACAATAATGTAATCATTTCCTGTATTGATATAATTAGAGTCAAAACATTTCATAATTCCCCCAATAAAAGCTTTAAATTGTATTCCTGATGAATGAAATAAATGACTAATTATTGCAGTGGTAGTTGTTTTTCCATGAGTTCCAGCTACCGCAATACATATAGATTGTTTTGATATTTCACCAAGAATCTCAGATCTTTTATATATTGGATTATTTCCATTCTTTCTAAAATAATTTAAAAATACATTATCATCCGGAATAGCTGGAGTGTATACAACAATTACATCCTCCTTTTTCATATAATCTGGAATACTATCAAGGCTCAACTTATTAATTACCTCTATGCCATTTTTTAAAAGAATTTTAACTGATTTATTTTCTGATTCATCATAACCAAAAATATTATTTCCTTTTTCATTTAAGTACTGAGCTATTGACGACATTCCTATACCACCAATTCCAATAAAAAAATACTTTTTATTATTCATTTTTTAGATGTTTTTTTATTAGATCAACTATATCATTTGATGCATTTGGCATAGCTATTTGAGAAATATTATATGATAATTCATCTCTTAAATTTTTATCATTTAATAGAAGGTCAAGCTTATTTCTAAATATTAAGTCTAGATCTTTCTCTTCGATGCATATACACGCATCTTTCTCCTCAATTCTTTTTGCATTTTTAAGTTGATGGTTTTCAGCAACATTTGGAGATGGAATTAAGATTGATGGTTTTGAAACTATTGCTAATTCTGAGAGTGTTAAAGCTCCACTTCGAGCAATAATTAAATCTGATGAATAGTAAATTGAATCTATATCATCAAAAAAGTCTGTGACTAATATCCTTTCAGAATTATAACTTTTATAAATATTATAATAATTCTTTCCACATTGCCATATAATAAATATGTTCTTAGTATTAAGAAATTCTAGATTTTCTTTAATTGTTTTATTTATTTTTTCTGAACCTAAACTTCCACCTAGCACAGTCATAACTGTCATATTATCTTTAATATTTAGTTTTTTTCTCTGATTTAC
Organism: uncultured Flavobacteriaceae bacterium; assembly: GCA_905380995.1. Lineage (GTDB taxonomy): Bacteria > Bacteroidota > Bacteroidia > Flavobacteriales > Flavobacteriaceae > Marisimplicoccus. The sequence goes on along the minus strand of CAJPUS010000013.1, from coordinate 1,204 downwards.
GAAATTTTTACTTGATCTAATAGATTCCCTAATTGGATTACCTGTTTTGTATAATTTTTTTGAAGGAAAATATTTTTCCATCTTATCATAAGCAACAGATATGTAGTTGGTGTATCTAGATAATAGTCTATTAGATATTCCCGGGAATGAATTTTGCTCTTGAATTAAAGTTGGAATTCTAAATATTGAAGACATTAAAACAATAGGAAAACTTGCGAACCCTCCTGTACCTACAACAAAGTTGGGTCTAAAACTTATAATTATTATGATAGATTGAACAAAACTAATTATAAGTTTAAATGGAAGTAAAATATTGTTTAAAGAAAACGACCTTTGTAATCCACTAATTAAAAGTCCATGAATTTTATACCCATATTTTGGCACAATATTCATTTCCATTTTTCCTTTAGCTCCAATAAATTTTATTTTAGGATTATTAAAAGATTTGTTTATTTCATTTGCAATAGATAATGCAGGATATATATGACCACCTGTTCCTCCACCTGATATTATAAATCTATTTTTTGTCATTTTTATTTTTGATTGAAGAACTTACACTAAGAATCATACCTAATGATATGCAGGTCATCCATGCAGACGTTCCACCGCTACTTATTAAAGGTAGATTTTGACCGGTTACTGGGATTATCTGAGTTGCTACTGAAATATTAATAAATGCTTGAATTATTATAAAGATTCCTAGACCAGAAACTAATAATTTTCCAAACTTGTCTTTTGCTTTATGAGTAATAACAAGAATTCTAAAAAACATTAATGTATATAGTATTATTATTAATGACCCTCCAGCTATACCATACTCCTCTACAATAATTGCGAAAATGAAATCAGAATTACTTTGAGGCAAATGATTTTTCATTATGCTTTTACCAGCTCCAACTCCAATTAAACCTCCATTATTTATAGCTATTTTAGCTCTTTGAATTTGATAGCTTGAATCTAAATTTTTATTTGAATTAAAGTTTTCAATTCTACTAATCCAAGTATCAATTCTATTTGGAAATTGATCTGGATATGTCTTAGCTAAAAAGAAGAAAGTTGATGAAAGAAACCCCAATATTAAAAACATTTTTAATAAATGGGTTATTGGAAAACCTGAAATAAAAAGTATTAAAATCAGTGAAATAAATATTAAAAGAGCAGAGGATAAATTATATGGCAGTATCAGGAAAACATATGCAAATAT
>CAJPUS010000012.1 GCA_905380995.1 uncultured Flavobacteriaceae bacterium | reverse complement strand
AAGAAAGTAGTCCCTCTCTTTCTGAGTTTTTTTTAGAAAGTAAATCAAGTTGGGATGAAATTTCTTTTGTTGATGACAATATTATTGGTAATAATTTATTTTTATTTAGAATTTCTTTTGTATTGTTTAAATCATTTATATTAATTAACACCTGAGAATCACTTGGTATAAAATTAAAAAGTGAGGTTGTTCGTTTATCTATATTAGTACAAGAATAAAACATAATTAAGCTCAAATAAAATAATTTAAATTTCATAATTATAGTTCAAGTTTTATTTGAGATTTTTTTATTATAAAGCTTCTTCGATGTAATTTAGTTAGGCCATATTTATATATATTTTTAATATGAAATTTTGTTCCATATCCTTTATTCTTATTCCATCCAAAATACGGAAAACGCTTATGTTGTTCTATCATGAATAAGTCTCTGTAAGTTTTTGCAAGTATGGATGCAGCAGCAATATTTTGAAACTTATTATCACCTTTTACAATGCACTTATAATTAATATTTTTAAATTTTTTAAATCTATTGCCGTCTATAATAATATAATTTGGAGTTGTTTTTAAATTATCTAATGCACCATGCATTGCTCTGATTGTTGAGTTAAGAATATTAATTTTGTCAATTGTAGAGGAAGGTACAGAGAAAACGGCAAAGTCAACACTTTCATTTTCTATTATTACTTTAAGCTCCATTCGTTTTTTTTCAGATAATTTCTTTGAATCTTTTAAGGCTTTATTTCTATAATTATTTGGTAAAATTACAGCGGCTGCAGTGATTGGTCCAGCTAGACTTCCTCTTCCTGCCTCATCAACACCAGCTTCAAAATTTGTATCAGAAAAATTGTTCATTAACATTACAGAAAATCAAAATTTGTAAAGAAACATTAACTTAGTATGAAATTACAAAATACATGCAGAAGTTTTTTCTGGTTTTATCTTTTTTTTTAATGCATTCATATACCTATTCTCAATCATCAGATTTGGAGAGAAAGCTAGAAGCTCAAAAGAATGCACTAAAAGATAAAAGCGAAAGTGAAAAAAAAGATACTTTAACTACTGATTACTATAAAATCTTTTTTTTAGATGGAAGGATTGAGAATGTTGACACTACACTTAATATTTACAAGGATTATAAATTTAATTTTTTGAGAGAGGACACTTTTGATTTAATTTCTTTTCCTAATTCAGCTCACACTTATAATAAATTGTCATATGACTTTAAAGATTATTCAAAACCAGATATTGGAGCTAGAAGTAAGCACTATCATTATTTTGAAAAGGAAGATATTGGATACTATAATGTACCAACTCCGTTTACAGAGATTTTTGCAAAGTCCACATTTGAGCAAGGCCAACTTTTGGATATGCTTGTTTCTGTAAATCTTAATCCCCAATATAACTTTACAATTGCTCATAAGGGGTATAAATCACTTGGAAAATATTTAAGTACTAGATCTAGAGGTAATCAATTTAGGTTTTCTTCAAATTTTGAATCAAAAAATGAACTCTTTAAATGGAGGTTGCATTTCACATCTCAAAATATTTTTAATCAAGAAAATGGTGGCCTTACAACTGATGGTATATATTTTTATGAACAAGCGCCTAACTATTTTGTGCTAGATGATTTTGGTAATCAAATTGAAAATGAAGATGGGTCATATGAGATGATAGAATATGATGGTTATCTTGATAGATCAAGACTTGGAACATGGATTAATGCAGAGGGGTCGCTATACTCAAAAAGATTTTATTCAGAATTTGAAAAAATAATACTAAAAGACTATAATAAAAATTTAAACACTCTTTCGATCAACTATCAATTTACTCATGAATACAAAAAGTTAGAATACGATGATCCTTTTATGGGAAATTTATTTGGAGAAAAAATTGGGGATCTAGGAATTTCAGAGCAATCAAGGTTTATTGAACAAGAAAATAAAATAATTGTTTCAACTGAATTAGATAAACTAGGAAAAATTAATTTTAAATATTCATTAACTAATCTAGTTAACAATTATAAAACTAATCCTCAAGAAAATTCAGATTTTTCTATCAATGAGCTTAATATTAATCAAACTGATTTTGCAATTGATTGGTTAAAAAATTTTTCAAAATATAGATTTAAATTTAGATATAATAAATCTTTAAAAGATGAATTTAAGTCTGATTACATTACTTTTAAAATAGAGGGAGAACCCTTAAAAAACATTAAATTTGAAATATCTTCAGCATTAATAGAAAAATCGCCAAATTTTAACTTCAAATTATTCAGAAGTTCATATAAAAATTACAACTGGTTTAATAACAATTTAAGAGATCAAAAAGTTTCAAATTTCAATATCAAATTAGCATACAAAAATCTAATTGTCTTGACAGGAGACTATAATATTATTGATAATTTCATCTTTTTTAAAGAGAGCGCAAATGCCCTCACAGGTGAAATAGATTTATATAGATTAGCATTAGTTGATCAACTGGGAGATCAGATTAAATATTATAGCATTAAATTATTTAATAAAATTGACTTTGGAAAATTTACACTTGTTAATACTTCTAAATATCAAATTAAACAACAAGAATTAGCTTTTGGTGATCTTTCAACATTAAATGTCCCTGAGTGGATAACAAGAAATACAATAATGTATTCTTCAAATATATTTAATAACTCATTGTTTATACAAACTGGAATTACTTTTAATTATTTCACAAAATATTTTGCAGATTACTATAATCCATTAATCTCTGAATTTGTTACTCAAAATTATCGTGAAGTAGGAGATTTTCCAAGATTTGATTTCTTTTTTAATGCAAAGATACAACAGACAAGAGTGTTCATAAAAGTTGAACATCTAAATAGTTCTTTTTCAGGATATGATTATTATTCAGACCCGTTTAACCCCTACAGAGACATGTCTGTCAGATTAGGTTTAGTTTGGAACTTTTTTAGTTAAAATGCAACAATTTAATGTAATAGGGTTAATGTCCGGGACATCTTTAGATGGATTAGATTTAGTATTCGTAAGATTTAAATTAGATAAGTATTGGAGATATGATATAATTCATTCTAAAACATACAAGTATCAAAAAAAATGGAACGATTTATTGCAAAAAATAAGTCAAAAAAAAATTGACTCGATAAAAAAAATAGATAAAGAATATACTAAGCTTTTATCAAAATATATAAAGAACTTTATAAATGAATTCTCAATAATTGATGTTGATTTTATTAGTTCTCACGGTCATACTGCCATCCACAACCCCGCAAAATCAAAAACTTATCAAATTGGAAATTTACCAATTTTGGCAAAATATATCAATTTAAAGGTAGTATGCGATTTCAGAGTACAAGATATTAAATTTGGTGGTCAAGGAGCACCTTTAGTCCCAGTTGGGGAGGATTATCTTTTTTCTGAATATGATACATTTATAAACCTTGGAGGGTTTGCCAATATAACTAAGAGATTTAAAAATAATATAATTGCATATGATATTTGTCCAATTAATATTGTCTTTAATTATTTGTCAAGATTAATCAGATTAGAATTTGATAATAAAGGGTATATTGCTTCTACGGGAAATCTTAATAAAGATTTATATTATTGTCTTGAACAACTAGATTATTATAAGTTAAATCCACCAAAATCATTGAGTATTGAATGGGTTAATGATGAAATTTATCCAATTTTAGAAAGGTTTCTCAGTATACCAACCCAAGATTTAATGAATACATTTTCAAATCACTTTGCATCTCAAATTTCAAAAAATATTGAAAATCAAGAGAAAATTATGATAACGGGTGGTGGAGCCTACAATGACTATTTAATAGAAAATATTAAAAGCCTGACTAAATCAAATATTTACATACCTGACCCCAAAATTATCGAATATAAAGAAGCAATGATATTTTCCTTTTTAGGAGTATTAAAAATCCTTGGTATTAATAATTGTTACTCTTCAGTTACTGGTGCAAAAATAGATCATTGTTCAGGAAAAATTTATAATCCTTAAAATTTATTTTTTTTTAATAAATTAGATGTTTACCTAAAATCAGTACATGAAAAAAATAGCTTTACTTTTTACAACATTTTTAATAACTTCAATAAGTGCTCAAAACATATCTTGGCAGAATGTTAACTTAAATGTTCCGTTTGAAAATACCCAAGCTGTATTTAATTTAATTGACGGATTTTACTCTAATATTGAAATTCCCGAGGCAGTTAGAGTTTCACTATGGAGTATTGAATACAAAGGATCAAGTGAAAAAGCAACTCATATTCTAAATTTTGCAGGTTCTAAGGAAAGCCTTGTAGAATTTGAATCGAGGAAGCTAAGTCCTGAATGGGATTTATACTTATCTAGGCTTAATTCTCTTACAGATAGGGATGGCTTTGCAATAAACGCTGGAGTGACACTTGTAAGATATAATATTGATAAATGGCAAGAGACAATTGCTCAGTCACATCAATGGAAAATTAAGAATCCAGTAATATTTGTAAATGCTTTTGCTAATTTAATGTCTGTTTTTAAAGATTCCTCTGGGTATGTATCAATTGGACAAACTACTCACGGTGTTGATAATGGTGAGACTCACTATATATACGCAACTTTTCCGGATTTAATATCTGCACTTAATTTTGGAAATACATCAAATAAGGAAGAATCTGAGGCATTAATTAATTGGTTAGAGGCAACAAAGGATGAAGAATATACAAGAAGTATAACCAGAGTTATGCTAAAATCATGGGAATAAAATTTATTTAAATGGAAACAATATTATTAGGAATATTTATCGTAGGTTATTTATTAATTACTCTTGAACATAGTTTAAGGATTGATAAATTAATTCCTGCACTTGGAATGATGGCTTTTTTATGGGCAATTATAGCAGTCTTTAATATACCTGTATTTGAGGTAGACACTGAATTACGGGAACTTATACCTACAAAAGTCAAAAAAATAATGGCTTATCATCTTTCACATACATCTGAAATTTTAATATTTCTTTTAGGAGCAATGACAATAGTGGAAATTATAGATTACTACAATGGATTTGAAAAGATTAAATCATTTATTAGAACAAAATCAAAGAAAAGTCTGTTGTGGATATTTTCAATTCTAGCCTTTATTCTATCTGCAATTATTGATAATTTAACTGCAACAATAGTGCTTATAACTATATTACAGAAAATTATTAGAGATAAAAGCTTAAGGCTTTGGTTTGCTGGTTTAATCGTAATTTCTGCAAATGCAGGAGGTGCATGGTCTCCAATTGGTGATGTTACTACAACTATGTTGTGGATTGCAGATAAAGTTACAGTTCCTATGTTACTTTATTATGTTTTCATTCCGTCTATAGTATGTATGGTTATCCCAGTTTATGTTGCATCATTTTTAAAGCCATTTAAGGGCAGTGTGAACAAAGTTGATAATGATGAGAGTAACATAACTAGGATTGGTTCTACAATGTTATGGCTAGGATTAGGGGGAATAATTTTTGTTCCTGTGTTTAAAGTTTTTACGGGTCTTCCTCCTTATGTTGGAATGATGCTATCATTAGCAATCGTTGCAACTTTTGCAGAAATTTATAGTGGGACAAAATTTAATATAACTACTCCAAATGATAACAGCATTATGCATAGTAAGAGCCCGGTTCATAGTGCTTTAACTAAAATTGAGTTACCAAGTATACTATTCTTTTTGGGAATATTAATGGCTGTTGCTGCTTTAGAGTCAATAGGGTATTTATTTGAATTTGCGCAGTATTTAGAAATAGTTATACCTGATATAAGAATAGTTGCTGGACTTCTTGGTCTTGGATCTGCAGTTATTGATAATGTTCCATTAGTAGCTGCCTCAATTGGTATGTTCTCTCAACCAATCGATGATTCTTTATGGCATTTAATTGCATATTCTGCAGGAACTGGAGGTAGTGTACTAGTAATTGGATCAGCAGCAGGAGTAGTTGCAATGGGGATGGAGAAAATTGAATTCTTCTGGTATCTGAAAAACATAGGTTGGCTAGCTTTTATAGGATTCATTTCTGGCTTCATAACTTTTGTGGCTCTTGAGGCATATGTATTAGTATAAAATATTGGATTATAATAACATTGAAAATTGGATTCTTTCCAGATTGCCTTCTTATCAAATTCAAGGTAAAAAAGCATATAATCCAGGACTTAATAATGTCATTAAGTTTATAAAACACATTAATTTATCAATAGATTGTCTTAATATGATTCATGTTGGTGGGACAAACGGAAAGGGAAGTACATCATCATATATTTCGTCAATTCTGCAAGAATCAAAGTATAGAGTAGGGATATTTACTTCTCCACATTTTTATGATTTTAGAGAAAGAATAAAAATTAATAATAAAAAAATTAACAAAACTTTTATTGTGGATTTTGTAAAGGATAATACGAGTATTATTGAAAAATTTAAATTAAGTTTTTTTGAGCTTTCGTTTTGTCTTTCATTGGCATATTTTATTGAAAATAGAGTTGATTATGCAATAATTGAAGTTGGCTTGGGTGGCAGGCTAGATGCAACAAATATTATCAATCCATTAATATCGGTAATAACTAATATATCATATGATCATTCAGATATTCTTGGTAATACTTTAGAAATGATTGCAATTGAAAAAGCTGGAATTTTTAAAAAAAATTCACAAATTATTATTGGAGAAAGGAATAATATTATTGATAAAATTTTCATTGAAAAAGCTAAAGAGGTCATGTCTCCTATAGCTTTTGTGCCAAAGCCCAAAAACCAAAAACGATACTCAAATGTAGACTATCTTAATAATAACATAAGGACAGCTATTTATACGTGTAAAGCATTAAATTTAAAAAATATAAATAATGAATCTATATCAGCTGGTATCTCAAATATTATTAAAAATACAGACTTGTTTGGTAGATGGACAACAGTTGGCAATAGACCTAAAGTTATCTTCGATGCAGCACACAATATCGAAGGGTTTAGAAGTATTTCCAATCAGCTGCAGAAGACAAAATTTGTCAAAATTCATATCATATTAGCATTTATCAAAGGAAAAAATATTAGAGAATTTATAAATGAATTGCCACCTGATGCAAATCTTTACTTTACATCCCTAAATATGGATCGGGGAATGTCATATAATGAAATAAAGAAAAAATTAAGAGGTAAAATTATCTATAACGAAAACCCAAAAAATTTACTAGAAACTGTAAAAGCTAATGCATCAGAAAATGATTTAATATTAATTACTGGAAGTAACTTTCTTGCAAAAAAAATTTTTAAATGATAAATTATTTAATTTTTGTTAATCTAAATCTTATTATATTATGAACCACTATACATAATTATATAAAATATAAAAAGTATAGTATTATAAAAACCATATCAATCTTGGAGTCCTGCTTTTATAATCTTTATATTCTTTTTGGTTACCCCATTTTTTTTCTCCACTTTGCTCTAAAAAATTTATCCCGCTTATGTAAACTAAAAGAACATATGTAAATACGGGTGATATTAGTGTGAATATTTGACTACCCTCTAATGCAGAATAACTCATTAGTGATATTCCAATCCATAAAATTATCTCACCTAAATAATTTGGATGTCTAGAATATCTCCAAAGTCCTTTTGTTATAAACTTATCCCTGTTTTCAATTTTTTTTCTAAAACTTGTTTTTTGACTATCAGCTATAATTTCAATTAAAAAACCTATTATAAATATTATTATACCTATGTATGTTGTCTCTGTAAATTTTATTCCATTTGAAATTCCAGTAATTGCGCAAAGTGAACATATCGATACCCACATACCAGAAAATGTCCAGGTCATAAAGAACCAATTAAATGATTTTTTAATTTCTCTGAATCTTTTATCCTCTCCTGCTTTTTTTATTCTTATGTATAAAAATGTTCCTAATCTAATAGCCCAAATAATTATAAAAAAAGAGAGAATAATACTTCCAATGTTTGGCTCCTTGTAATCATTCGATGAGATTAAAACATATAAAACAATTGATATGTATGTGAAGCTTCCTGCTAGGTCAAAAAACTTTTCTGTTTTAAAAATATAAGCTGGAATAAATAAAAACCAATGGATAAAAAATGATATTATAATACTATTTTTAACTATGTCAATGCCAGTAAGTATTCCTAATAATATAGATATTAAAAAAGAAATTAATGATCCAAATAAAAAGTAAAGATTTTTATTCATAGTTATCTATTTCAAGTCTCATCTTTTTAATATCATCACAACCAACTCGACAACATCCTCCAATGATATCTGGTGATAAACTTAACCATTTTTTGATCATCTTGTCTTCAAATAATTTACTTCCACTCCACATTTTTGCTTTTGGATCATAAATTTCTCCTGAATTAGGATAAAGCATAATATTTTTTTTGGTATTGTTTTTTAACTTTCTAATAGCCTCTTTAACATAAAGTGGTGAAAAGCAATTCAGACCTATTGTAGTAATATTTTCAAAATTTGATAGTATTTTACACCCTTCAGAGATTGATGATCCGTCCCTAAAATTTATATCGTCAGAACATGTCATAGATACCCATACTTCTTTTTCAATTTTATGCAGAATTTTTGAAAGTAATTTTATTTCTCTTAAACATGGTATGGTTTCGTACAAAATTATCTCATAGTCTATATCCTTGATTATGTTAATGTTATTTAAGTGAAAATTATAAATTTCCCTATCTGAACAATTATAAATTCCAACATACTCTGATGTCTTTTTCTTATATGATGCAAATGGACCAAGGCTTGCAACGATTTTAATTTCTCTCAATGTATTTGATTCTATAATAGCATCTTTAGCAATATCCAATGACTTTTGAAATATATTTTTTATTTCTAGTAAATTAAAGCCTTGTTCTTTTAAAATATCATAACTTATCTGATATGTAGAAGACATAATGTAATCTGAACCTGATTCAATGTAATCCATATGAATTTTTTTTATCATATCAGAATTATTTATTAATGCATCACCGGTCCAAAGTCTTTTGTTTAGATCATATCCATTTAATTCCAATGGGTATGACATACTTCCATCTAAAAGTTTGATTTTTTTCTTCATACAACTAAATTAAAAAAGTCTATTAAAGAAATTTTAAAATAAACTATATTTACACCCTATTTTTTAGGGCGCTTAGCTCAGTTGGTTTAGAGCACCTCGTTTACACCGAGGGGGTCGGGGGTTCGAATCCCTCAGTGCCCACAACTTCTCATAGATATTTATTAATTGCTTTTTAATTTTAGTCTAATAATTAATAGCCTTGATTAATACCCTAATCAATAGCTGGAACACCTTTAACCATCGCCTTCTTTGCTCGTTAAATTATCACCTAAATCAAATCTTGCTTCATCAGCAAGTTTCTCCATCTCTTTAACAATTTCAGGAAAATCATTATACACGTTATTAGTTTCCTCAGGGTCATCTTTTAAATTATATAATTCATTTTTTTCTAAAGTGTTCATATCATACTTTACAGGAATACCATCTCTTCCACCTTGTCTTCCATTTAGTGATCTATAGTCTCGAGAAAAATGAATTTTCCAATCATTCATTCTTATTGAATGTAATTCGTTTACTCTATGATAAAAATATAACTTCTCATGTGGTGTTTTATTAGTTCTACCACTTAAAAGCGGCCATATATTTTTACCATCAATTTTATTTTCAGACAATTGTGAATTTGTAATTTTCGCAAATGATGGCATCCAATCAATAGCCATTACGGGTTCATCAATAACCCTATGATCAAGTTCTTTAGGAAATTTAATTATACTAGGAACTCTAACTCCACCTTCCCAGGTAGTACCTTTTCCTTCTCTGTATATACCTGATGAACCTGAATGATTTCCATATGAAAGCCACGGTCCATTATCAGATGTAAAAACGACAATTGTATTTTCTGAAAGACCATTTTCATTTATTGAATTTATAATTCTTCCAACTGAATAATCTATTTCTGTTATAACATCTGCATAGAGTCCATTACCAGTTATTTCTAAAAAATCATTAGATACAAAAAGTGGTACATGAGGTTGTGGATGAGCTATGTAAAGAAAAAATGGATTACCTTTATTTCTTTCAATAAAACGAATGCTCTCAGAGGTTATATCTTTTGTTAAATTAGACTGATCAATTATTTCTTTTATTGGAGTCTCATTTCTGTATAGAAGAAGATCCTCAGGATATTCTTCAGGGTTTTCAGGATGCCATCTCCACATATCATTTGAATATAATATACCATAGAACTCATCAAAACCATGATTAGTAGGATAAAATTGTTTTTTACTTCCAAGATGCCATTTACCAAAAATTCCTGTTTTATATCCATTATCTTTTAACATTTCAGAGAGAGTATACTCACTATGTTTAATACCTGATTTCGATTTAGGTCCAAAAGCATTATGAATACCGATCCTATTGGGGTAAGTTCCGGTAAGTATAGCAGCTCTTGATGCAGAGCAAACAGGTTGAGCCGCATAATAAGACGTTAATTTAACTCCATCCGCCGCAAGCTTGTCAATATTAATTGTCTCTATAGTTTCTGATCCATAAGACGAAAGATCTCCATATCCTAGGTCATCTGCTAAAATGAAAACAATATTTGGACTATTCTTATTTTTTTCACAAGAAAAAAAAATGAATGACATTATTAAGCATATAATTCTTATTAACATTCTAATTTTAATAACTTTAAAATTTAAATTACAAATTAATTAATTTATGAAAAAAATCATACTTGTATCTATAATTACAACCAGTGCATTCTCACAAACTACCAATATTTTTGAACCAATTGACGTATTTGATTTGGAGTATGTATCTAATACTGAAATATCTCCAAATGGAGATAAGGTTTTATATCAAAGAAACTTTAATGATATAATGACAGATGAAAGTTTTTCTAATATATGGTTGATAAATTTTGATGGAACAAATAACAGGCCAATTACAACGGGTAATTTTAAAGATAATTCTCCAAAATGGTCAAACAAAGGAGATAAATTTTTATTTAAATCCAATAGAGATAATAAGCAACAAATTTTTCTTTTTAATTTAAAATACAATTCAATTCAAAAGTTAACTAACCATCAATATTCAATTGAATCTATAAAGTGGTCACCCGATGATAATTATATTTTATTTTCATCATTTATAGACAGTGAAAGGGATACTCTAATTGAGATGCCTGATAAACCAAAAGGTGCAAAGTGGAATGATCCACCTGTTGAAATATCGGATTTGAACTATAGATATGATAGTTCTGGATTTAGAAAACCTGGTGAAGTTCAATTTTTTACTATTCCAGTGAGTGGGGGGACACCAAGAAAAATTAGTAATATTAAACCTGAAAAAAGAGCAGGTCAGGCTGAGTGGTTAGGTAATGATAAAATTTTGTTTTCTGCAAACCTAAATGATGATTCTGATTACAATACCATTAATTCGGAAATTTATATTCTTTCATTAGAATCAGGGAAGCATGAAGCACTTACATCACGAAATGGTCCTGATTTTAATCCAAAAGTCTCCTATGATAAATCTATGATTGCTTATCTAGGATATGATGACGAGTATCTTGGATACCAACAGAATTCAATATATATAATGAGCTCAGATGGTTCAAATAAATATAAGATTCAATTAAATATAGATAGAAATATTTCTAATATTTATTGGTCTGGGGATGATAAGAAAATATTTTTTCAATTTGATGATAATGGAATAACAAAAATTGGATCAACTACATTAGATGGTAAGTTCCAAACTGAAGTTGATGAGGTTGGTGGATTATCATTTACTAGACCCTACAGTGGAGGTTTTTTCAGCTTATCAAAAAATAATAGATACACATTTACATACGGAACACCTAATAATCCAGCTGATCTTGCAGTTGGTTATAAAGGATCAAAAAAAAGATTAACTAATCTAAATAAGGACCTGTTTGATTACAAAAAATTGGGAGAAGTTGAAGAAATAAGGTATGAATCATCTTACGATGGTAAAATGATTCACGGATGGATTGTTAAACCACCAAACTTTGATAGTTCAAAAAAATATCCTCTAATTTTAGAAATTCATGGAGGTCCTCATACTAATTATGGGTTCCATTTTTCATCTGAGGTTCAACTATTTGCAGCTAAAGGATATGTTGTTTTGTATACAAATCCTAGAGGAAGTACTAGTTATGGTAAAGACTTTGCTAATTTAATTCATCATAATTATCCAAGTGAAGATTATGATGACTTAATATCAGGAGTTGATTTTGTTATTGAAAAAGGTTACATAGATGAAACTAATCTTTTTGTGACGGGTGGCAGTGGTGGAGGAGTACTAACATCTTGGATAGTTGGAAAAACTGATAGGTTTACTGCTGCTGTTGTTGCAAAGCCAGTAATAAACTGGTATAGTTTTGTTCTGTACGCTGATAATATTGGATATTTTTATAAATACTGGTTTAAGGATTTTCCATGGGATGATCCTGAGAGTTATTTGAAAAGGTCACCTATAAGTTATGTCGGAAAAGTAAAGACACCAACAATGGTTCTTACTGGTGAAAAAGATTATCGAACACCAATGGCTGAGAGTGAACAATTTTATGCAGGTCTTAAGCTAAATAAAGTTGAGACTATGCTTGTAAGAATACCAAATACTAATCATGGTATAGCATCTAAGCCAAGTAATTTAATTGCAAAGGTTAATGCGATCATGGCTTGGTTTGAAAAATATAAAAAATGAAAGTACTTCTAACAGGATCATCAAAAGGTATAGGATATAAAATAGCTCAGGATCTTTTAACTGAGGGACACATACTTGCACTTCACTATAATAAAAATAAATCTCCTTTAGATGCATTATTAAAAGATGATAAGTCAGGATCATTCTTAATTCAAGCCGACCTATCTCAGCAAGCAGAGATTAAAAAAATGGTAGAAAGTACTATTGATAAAGTATCTTTTCCTGATTGTATTATTAATAATGCTGGTATTGCTGAGTCAACTGACATTTCTATAGACATTAACAGCTGGAGTAAGATGTTTGATAAAACAATTGATGTAAATCTAAAAGCCCCATCATTAATTTTTAAGGAATTTCTAAAATACAAAAGAGAGAAAAAAATAAATTCTAGATTAAGAGTGATTAATATTGCATCTAGAGCTGCATTTAGAGGAGAGCAGCAGGACTACATTTCATATGCATGTTCAAAGGGTGGAATTATTTCATTAACAAAAACCATGTCAAGATCATTTGGAGAAACAGATAACATTGTGGCAATTAGTATTGCACCTGGGTTTGTAAGGACTGAGATGGCACAGAGTTTTATTGATAAGCATGGTGAGGATGTCGTAAAGCAAGGTATTACTTTGGATAGACTTACAGAACCAAAAGATATATCACCAATTGTATCGTTAATTGTTTCAGGAAATATGGACCATTCAACTGGATCAACAATTGATATAAATGGTGGAAGTTTTTTAAGATAATTATCAACTAGTTTTAATTTAATAATCAATTAATTATATTTAAACTTAATTCTAAATCAATTTATAAAATGAAAAAATTTATTTTATTAGTGCTTGTAGTTTTTGCAAGTATCAATTTAAATGCACAGACCCCAACTTGGGTATGTATGAATGTTACTGTAGATCAAAGTGGTCAAGCTGACTTCGTTGAGTCTCTTGACAACTTTATGGGTTCTCTTGAACAAAATCCATACACTGTTACACTAAATGAGGTACAATTTGGAGGCAGTGATATTGATTTTACACATCAGTTATGTTTTTTAGGTCAATCTCCTGATGCTTTTGCATCTTGGGGAATTAGTGGCCCACCTCCTAGTGTTGAGGGTGTATTGTTTTTCTCAGCTTTTCAAGATTTCGTTGAGGTTGAGCAAGTAATATTGGGACAACCGATGATTTTTGATCCATCTAATTTAGATTCTGATTTTGCCGCTGTTTTTGCACTAAATGTATCCGATGTACAAACATTTGGATCTGCTTTCGGTAAAATGATGAATTCATTAGATTCTGATGATGGATCGTTTGAATTGCATGACGCAGTCCTTGGTGCAGAGGATGGAGTTACTCATTATTGGGTTGCAAGATCTTCAAATATTTCTACATTTTTAAGCGGAAGATCTGAATTTATAAATTCAGGAGCTGCTGGACAGTTTATTTCAGATGCAGGTGATTCGTTTGAATTTGTTTTTGGTTTTGGAGCTAGAATTGTAAAAAGATATAATTAACCTGAAATTCTAATTTTAATTAAAGCCCTTTTGTAAGGGCTTTTTTTTATATTAGTATCTAACTATAAATTAATTAAAATGAAAAATTATTTTTTACTAACGCTTGCAGCCTTTGTAAGTTTTAATCTAAATTCACAAGAACAGATATATTGGACAGAGGTAGCTTTGGAAGTAACTCCTGGCAAAGCTTCATTAGTGTATAAGCTTGTTGATGATTTTTATTCAAGTATAGACTTTCCAGAAGGCTCTGCTTTAACGTTAAATGCAATTCAAAATAAATCTGAATGGACTGAAGCTACTCATTTTTTAAATTTTGCAGGAACTCCTGAAGGTCTTGCCCAGTTAAGAGATCTAAGAGCAGGTGATGAATATGATGCATATGTAGAGAATCTTGAGGGGCTTGCCAAGATTGTTGCTATGAAACAAGGACAGTCACTAATTCGTATACAGGGTGAAAACGGATCATATTCAGAACAAATGTGGTCTTTTTATGTTGATGATCCAGGGATATTTGCAGAAGCATTTATTGAGTTAAATAAAGGATTTTCAAATGGGAACTATATATCCTTAGGACAGTACACAGGTGGTGAAAGAAATGAAACTCATTACATATATACTACTCATTCTGATGCTAAATCTCAATTTACTTTCTTCCCAGATAATGAAAAAGAACAACAAGCATTTGCTAATTTTAATTCTGCAATAACCCCTATTTCTCAGTATAGAGGTTCCACTATCTCAACAGTATTGGGGACATGGAATTAATTTAAACTTTTACTTTTCAAATAAAACCCTCCATTGGAGGGTTTTTATTTAAATTGCAATAAAGAAATTATGGATAAGTTTATTTTAGCTATTGATGCAGGAACTACAAGTTCTAGAGCAATATTGTTTGATAAAAATGCAAGACCTATTGAAATTGCCCAATATGAGTTCAATCAAATATTTCCTAAAGAGGGTTGGGTCGAACATGATCCAATAGAAATTTGGAATACACAATTAAAGGCAATTAATGATGTAATTAAGAGTGCTAATATTGATGTACAAAATATTGACTCAGTTGGAATAACTAATCAGAGGGAGACTACTGTAATATGGAATAAAAAAACAGGGCAACCAGTTTATAATGCTATTGTATGGCAAGACAGGAGAACAGCAAATTTTTGTGATGATCTCAAAAATAACAATAAGACTGAATTCATCCAAAATAAAACTGGACTGGTAATTGATGCTTACTTCTCTGGAACTAAAATAAAGTGGATACTTGATAATCATCCCAAAATTAGATTACAAGCTGATGATGGAGAACTTCTTTTTGGAACAATTGATACTTGGTTGATTTGGAATTTAACTAATGGTGTATCACACATAACAGATCCATCTAATGCTAGTCGAACACTTCTATATAATATTCAAGAGGATAGATGGGATGACGAACTTATTTCACTGTTTAATGTTCCTAAAAATATTTTGCCAAAAGTTGTTGATTCTTCCTCAATTTCAGCATATGTTGATAGTAAAATCTTTGGATTTAAAGCACCAATCTCTGGAATAGCTGGGGACCAACAAGCAGCATTATTTGGACAACTTTGTTTAAATCGTGGAGATATAAAAAACACTTATGGTACTGGTTGTTTTTGCGTAATGAATACTGGAAACAAATTTGTTAAATCAAATAATAAAATGTTGTCAACAATTGCATGGAGAATAAATGGGGAGCTTACATATGCTCTAGAGGGAAGTATATTTGTTGCTGGGGCATTAATTCAATGGTTAAGAGATAAATTAGGAATAATTAAAAATGCATCTGAAGTAGAAAGTCTTGCTAAAACAGTTGATAATAACGGTGGAGTTACTTTTATACCAGCATTGTCTGGATTAGCAGCTCCTTATTGGGATCCTTATGCTCAAGGTGCAATTTTTGGAATAACCAGAGGAACTCAAAATGGACACATTGCAAGAGCTGCTCTTGAATCTATTGCATTGAGAACAAGAGATATAATTATTGAGATGGAAAAAGATGCCAATATTAAGTTCTCAAGTTTAAAAGTTGATGGAGGAGCTAGTAATAATAATCTTTTAATGCAAATTCAATCTGATATATTGGATACCAATGTTATTAGGCCAAAAACAACTGAAACAACAGCACTAGGCGTTGCTTTTTTGGCAGGACTTGCAACAGGATTTTTTAATGATATTCCAAGTCTAAAAAAACTTTGGGTTAAAGACAGATCTTTTAAACCCATTCTGAAAAACAATTCAAATCAAATTGTAGGTTTGTGGAGTCAAAGAATTAATAAGCTTCTATCTTAAATGAATAGATCAGGCTCAATTATCAAATTAGATAAAGTTCCTGAATGGGATATTGTAATTATTGGGGGAGGTGCCTCTGGCTTAGGAATTGCTCTTGATGCCACAAAAAGAGGATATAAAACTTTACTTTTAGAAAAATATGATTTTGGAAAAGGTACTTCATCTAGAAGCACAAAGCTTATTCATGGCGGGGTTAGATATCTGCAAAATGGGGATATTACATTAGTAATAGAATCTCTAAAAGAGAGAGGAATCCTTAAAAGAAATGCTCCTCATTTAGTACAAGACTTAAGTTTTGTAATTCCAACATATGACTGGTGGGCTAGCCCTTTTTATGGAATAGGAATGAAAATTTATGATATGATGGCCGGGAAACTTGGGCTTGGAAAATCAATTATTATTTCAAAGAGTGAAACAGAAAAATTAATTCCAAATGTAAATAAAAAAGGATTAAAAGGTGGTGTAATATATCATGATGGTCAGTTTGATGACTCTCGAATGGCAATTACATTAGCTCTTTCATCCGATTCAAAAAAAACTGCTCTTATAAATTATTGTTGTGTAGAAGGTTTAATCAAAAAGAGCGATGAAGTTGTTGGTGTAAATTTTATAGATACAATAAACTCAAAAAAATATGAAGTTAAAAGTAAAGTTGTAATTAACGCAACAGGTGTTTTTTCAGAAAATATTATTAGGATGGATCAACCAAAAATTGAAAAAATGATACAACCTAGTCAGGGAGTTCATATCGTTTTAAACAGAAAATTTTTAAAAGGAAAACATGCAATACTTATACCTCAAACCTCTGACGGAAGAGTACTTTTTGCAGTTCCATGGAAAAATTATGTAGTTGTTGGAACAACTGATACACATGTAAAGAATGCTACTGAAGAACCAAAAGCAATGAAAAATGAAATTGAATTTATTTTAAAAAATGCAGGTAAATACATGACAATTAAACCAAAGAAAGATGATATAAAAAGCGTCTTTGCAGGTTTAAGACCACTAGCTGCTACCTCAGATAAAAAGTCAACTAAAGAAGTCTCAAGGAGCCACAAAATTGATATTTCTCCCTCTGGTTTAATAAGTGTTCTTGGTGGTAAATGGACAACATACAGGAAAATTGCTGAAGATGCTATAGATTCTGCAATTTCAATAAATAAAATAAAAAAGAAGAAATGTAAAACTGAAAAAATAAAACTTTTTGGCTTTAAAAAAAATGTCGATTGGTCAGATCCTATGCATGTATATGGAT
>CAJPUS010000011.1 GCA_905380995.1 uncultured Flavobacteriaceae bacterium | reverse complement strand
AGTAGCGGGGTATTTATGATAGCTTGTTAAGTCAATGATAACAAGGGTTTACAAAAAGAAAGATATTCTGTATTGGAAAGAACATCTTTTTATCTAAACGCGACTATTCGCGACTATAAAGCGCGACTATACGCTACTACAAATGTCGAAAACCTTATAATTCTTTATAAATGTTTGACCATTGGCAAGTACCGAAAACATTACCCTTTAGCGTTATTTATAAGAGATAGGGTAGTAATTAGAAGTGAAGATTATTTGCCTATACAGAATTTAGAAAATATAGAGCCAAGTATATCTTGATCTATATCAATTTTTCCAGTGATAATCGAGATGTTTATAATAGCATCATTTAAATCAACACTAAGTAAATCACCAGATAATCTATCTTTTAATCCAATTTTGACAGAATTGATTGCTTTTAATGAATTATTGAGAGCCTCTAAGTGTCTTGAATTTGAGATAACTATATTGCTTTGAGAAGATACATTTAAATTCTTTGATATCAATTCCTTTAATTTTGATACAATGTAACTATTAAGAGCAGAAATACGATAAAAAGTAATGTTATTTTCATTAATTAATGACTTTAAATTTTCCTTATAACTATCTGTTTTTAATGTATTTAATAAATCAATTTTATTTTCTACAAGATATATCTGCAAATTATCTCTTTTATAGGATTTTACTTCTTTAATTAGATCTTTTTCTTTAATATCTGACCTATCAAATAGATAAATTAGTATTCTAGAGCTATCAATTTTACTTTTTGTTTTTTCAACACCTATAGATTCAATTTTGTCAGAAGTTTTTCTTATACCCGCAGTATCAATAAATCTAAATTTGATCCCATTAATTATAGTAACATCTTCTATTGCATCTCTTGTTGTTCCTGGTATATCAGAAACTATAGCTTTATCTTCGTTAACTATTGCATTTAAAAGTGATGACTTACCAGCATTAGGTTTTCCTGCTATTGTTACTGTGATACCATCTTTAATTACATTACCATATGTGAAAGACTCAATAAGACTTGATAATTTTCTCTCCAATTCATTTAAGAGTGATTTTAAGTCACCTCTATCGGCAAACTCAACATCTTCCATAGAAAAATCTAATTCTAATTCAATCAATGACTTAAAATGTATCAGTTTCTCTCTTAAAACCTCTATTTCGTCAGAATATCCTCCTCTCATCTGCTCCATAGCAATTCTGTGAGCCTCTTTTGATTCTGATGCAATTAAATCACTTACAGCCTCCGCCTGTGATAAATCCTTCTTATTGTTAAGATATGCTCTAAGTGTAAATTCACCTGGATTTGCGAGTCTTACCCCAGATTTTGTAAACAATGAAATAATCTTTTGTTGTATATAATTAGATCCATGACAGGATATCTCAATAATATTTTCACCAGTGTAGGAGTGAGGGCCCTTGTATAAACTTACTACTACCTCATCAATTATCTCTTCATTTTCGACTAAATAACCGTAGCTTATTGTATATCCTTTGCACTGTTTTAATTTCTTTCCAGATTTAGATTTAAAGAATATGTCAGTTTTACTAATTGCCTCCTCACCAGATATCCTTATAATAGCTATAGCACCTGATCCAGGAGGTGATGATAGAGCTATAATAGTTCCCTCATTATACATTACTATATCTCTTTAGTGAAAGTAGCTCTGTTTTTATGCTGATTATTTTCATAATTTTTCCAGAGTTGCTGTATTGCAGTATTTTCAATAAGCTCAGGATTAGTCTCAACTTCTGTTATTCCAAACTTATTATAAAACTTTTGTAGTTCATTAAATAGTATAGCAATCACACCTTTGTTCTGAAAGTCAGGTCTAACACCAATCAAATATAGGGAACCTTTGTTATTAAAGTTTTTAGCATATAATAGTCGAAGTTTTCCAATTAGGTTAACCTTTCCATTAATCTTTTTTAGTGCATTAGAAAAAGAAGGCATCGTTATTGCAAATGCAACCAACTCGTCATTTTCATCAGTAACGCATTTAATAAAACCAGGATTAATATATTTTAAGAATCTATTTTTATAATGATCAATTTGATAATCTTGAATTGGAACAAATGTTTGAAGTTTATCATAAGTTTTACCAAGTAAATAGAACATCTGTTCAACATAAGGAACTATTTGTTCAGTTTTTGTAAAATTTAATTTCTTTAGCTTATACCTTTTTAAAATAAGGTCAGAGAACTTTTTAACTTTTTCAGGAGAATCCTCATAATTAGCAATTTTAAGCTCGTATTCAACCCATTCAGCTAGTTTATTATATCCATGATCTTTCATGTGATCTTTATAATAAGAATGATTATAAAGGGTAATCATAGTATTCTTTTTTTCAAAACCTTTAATTAACATGCCAGCTTTATCCATATTTGAGAATCCAACAGGTCCTTCAATATATTCTAAATTATTATTAACTCCGATTTTTATAACTTCATCGAGCAGAGCTTTAGAAATATCTTTGTTATCAATAAAGTCAAACCAACCAAATCTAACTTTCTTCTTTTCTAGATCATTAACTTCAACCCAGTTGATGAGAGCGGCTATTCTTCCTACAATTTCACCATTTAAAAAAGCAAGAAAATAATGTGCATCTGAATTCTTAAATACAGGGTTTGTTTTCTTATCTAGTACCTCTAATTCTTCTTTAATAATAGGTGCTACCCAATACTTTGAGCCTTTGTAAAGTTTGTGAGGAAACATGACAAATTCTTTTAATTGATCACTACTTTCGACTTTTTTTATGGTAATATTTGAATTGGTCATCATTTAGAAATACAAGTTACCAATAAATAGTTATTTTTCAAGATTTCATTAAATTTGGTAAAGCTGCAAAATATGAAGGGTTTAATAATATTACTTGCTATTTATATATCTGTCAGGTATCTTATTCCATCAATATTAAAATTGCTATTTGTTGATATTTTTAAAACAGCTAAAAAAAATTCAAATTCTAATAATACTTCAAAAAAAAATAAGGGGAAAACGAATGAAAAATATGGTGAATATATAGATTATGAAGATATCGATTAATAAGGTTCGTTTTAGAAAATCTTTAATTCACATATACACTGCTATTGGTTTTATAGCTATCTCATTGATTTTTTATTCTCCATTGCTTGACGGCAAAAAGTTATTTCAATCTGATATAAATCAATATGAAGGAATGTCAAGGGAAATTAAAGATAATAGAGATAATTTTTCAAAAGAAATTTATTGGATTGATAATGCTTTTGGAGGAATGCCAACTTTTCAGCTAGGTGCAAAATATGCTTATGATATTTTATCTCCTTTTCATCTTTTATTCAGATTTATTCCAAGACCTGCTCATACTCTTTTTCTATACTTATTAACAATGTATATTCTGTTAATGGTTTTAAAAATACCATGGAGAATTGCAGTTCTAGGCTCTGTGGCCTTTGCTTTCTCTACATACCTACTTATAATACTTCAAGTGGGACATAATACAAAGGCTCTTGCTATTTCTTATATTCCTCTTGTTGTTGCTGGATTAGTTTTACTAAGGCAGAATAAAATACTTCCTGGATTCTTAATTAGTCTAATTGCTATATCATTGCAAATTAGAGCTAATCATTATCAAATGACCTACTATATGTTAATATTATTAGGTATTTACTTTATTGTGTATTTAATTGACTCTTATAAAAAGAAAGACATAAAAACATACTTCCAATATATTGGAATTTTTGCTTTAGCAGGTATCCTATCATTAGGTCTAAATGCACCAAATATTCTATCAACATATGATTACTCAAAATATTCCACAAGATCTCAGAGTGAGCTTACTTTAAATCCAGATGGAACTGAAAAAGAAATAACTTCAGGTTTAGATTATGATTATATAACTCAATACAGCTATGGAGTTTTTGAAAGTCTAAATCTTGTTGCACCTAGAATTCAAGGAGGAGCCTCATCAGAGGATCTTGGTGATAAATCCAAACTTTATAAATTTTTAATTGATAATAATGTACCTAAACCTCAAGCAGATTCATTTATAAAATCAGTTCCTACTTATTGGGGAAATCAGCCAATATTAGAGGCGCCTGCATATATTGGGGCTTCTGTTATGTTTCTATTTATTTTGTCCATTTTTGTAGTTAAAGGTCCTTTTAAGTGGTGGCTTCTAATATCATTTGTATTATCATTATTACTTTCTTGGGGGAAAAATTTTCCACTGCTAACCAATCTATTCATAGATTATTTCCCTTTTTATAATAAATTTAGAGCAGTATCATCAATTCAAATAATACTTGAATTTGCAGTTCCTTTATTATCTGTTATAGGTCTTCATAAGTTTTTAGCAGATTCGAACTTAAAGAACATTAAAAGATCTTTCGCAGTTTACGCATTACCATTATTAATTATTTTATTAACAAGTAGCTATTTATCGTTCTCTGGTTTATATGATGAGTATTACTCTAATAGTTATGGTCAAGAAATCTTTAATAAAATATTAGAAGAAAGAAGAATTATTTTCAACCAAGATATTTTAAGAGCATTAATAATTGGACTTATAGTTTTTCTAATTCTAAGATTTTCGAAATTAATAGGAAGAAATTTCACATTCATATTCGTCTTCTTAATTGTCTTTATTGACCTATATACAATTAATAACAGATACATAGATAAAGACTTATTTATAGATAAATCAGTTAATACTTATAATTTATCAGAGATTGATAACGAAATACTAAAAGATAGTTCAGATTATAGAGTTTTTGACCTATCAGCAGGAATATCAAATGCAAACACCTCTTATTTTCATAATTCTATAAATGGATATCATGCTGCAAAACTTCGAAGATTCCAAGAGTATTACGATTACCTGTCTTTTCATGATAATCAAAAGTTATTTAACACTTTAAATGTTAAATATTTAATTGGTAAAAATGAGGATAATCAAAATCAATTATATCAAAACCCTGATGCATATGGTAATGCCTGGGCAATTGACTCAATAATATTGTTTGAAAGTCCTGATGATCTTTTGGATAAATTAAAAGATACAGATTTAAGAAGAGTAGGTTTAGCATTAAACAAAACTATACCGTCAGATATTTCACATAGATATAACTCATCGGATTTAATCAAAATCGAAAAGATAAAGAATTTATCTTCACATTTAACGTATAAGTTTAAATCAATTTCAGATCAACTTATAGTTTTTTCAGAGATATATTATCCTTCAGGTTGGGAAGTATATGTTGATGGAGTTAAATCTAATTACTTTGATATTGACTATTTGCTGAGAGGAATGTTAATACCAAAAGGAGAACACACCATTGAGTTTTATTTCTCCCCAAAAATTGTAAAAACAGGAATAAATATTAGAATAATTACAATTATAATTACCTTTAGCTTAATTGCATTCTTGATTTACAGAGAAAATAAATGGGCATAGTAGTTAGGCAATCTTTTTTAAACTTAATCAGTATTGGTATTGCATTTCTTATTGGGGCAGTTAACACATTGTATTTATATCCAACTTTTCTAGGTAGCAAATTCCAAGGACTTATAATAGCTTTATTAGCAATTTCTAACCTTGTCCAGCCATTTATTTCATTTGGAACTCAGCATGCTGTAATAAGATATTATTCAAAATATACCAAGAAAAGTGATAGAGATGGATTGTTAACAATATCAATACTGGTCCCTTTGATAATAGTATTGTTGTTTATACCATTATTCCTAACTTATTATGATGAGATAAGAAAATACCTTTTTCAAAGTGATCAAAGTCTTTCCAAATATATTTATGTTATTATTTTTATAGCAGTATCTACATCATTTTTTGAAGTGTTTTATTCATGGCTTAGAGTAAAACTTAAATCTGTATTTGGTAACTTTTTAAAAGAATTATATCCAAGACTTCTAATTGCATTTTTACTAATTTTCTATTCAATTGGACTTTTAAATTTTGAGAATTTTATACTTTATTTAATTTATGGATATTACTTCAGGTTATTTATTGTAATAATCTATTCTTTTTACGTAAATAAGCCTAAACTTAACTTAAAATTCAAAAATGACTTTAATGAAATATTTAAATACTGCCTGTTAATTTTTTTATCTGGAGCTGCTTCAAGTATAATATTAGATATCGATAAGTCAATGCTCTCGTCAATTTTAACCGTTGAAAATGTAGCTTATTATTCTGTTGCTGTATTTATTGCTGCTGTAATTGAGATACCAGGTAGAGCAATGTTTCAAATCTTAAGTCCAGTAGTAGCTAATGCCATAAATAAAAACCAAATGAAAAAGCTAGAAGATTTATTAAAAAAAAGCTCTACTAATTTAGTCTTAGTTGCCAGTTTGTTTTTCTTATTAATTAATATAAATATTGATGATTTCTATAATATGCTAAATCAAGATGGATATTCTATTGGTATACCAATTGTCATAATTGTTTCTTTTGGAAAACTTTATTCTATGTCGATAGGTTGTATTAATAACATTATTTCTAATTCTAAATATTATTATTACACTTTTTGGTTTTCATTGATTTCATCAATCCTAGCAGTTTTGTTAAACATATATCTTATAATAGAATTTGGAATTATAGGCGCAGCATATGCAACATTAATAGTTTTAGCCATTATAAATACCTTAAAAATATACCTTGTAAAAGTTAAATTTAACATTCATCCATACAGCCGTGATACAATAAAGATAATTATTCTTAGTATCCTTACATACATTGTTTTCTCAAACCTACAGTTAGGATTTCAACCATTAATCAACATAATCATCAAGTCTAGCTTAATACTTATTTTATACACTTTATCATCCTATATATTTAAATTAAGTAATGATGTAAATATATTTATTGATAAGTTCAATAAAAACTGGTAGTTAAATAATTTTTTTCTTAAGGTATTTTCCTGTATACGACTTCTTGTTTTTAATTATTTCTTCTGGACTACCCTCAGCTATAATTTCACCACCTTTATCACCTCCTTCAGGACCAAGATCAATTATATGATCGGCACAATAAATCATATCTAGATTATGTTCAATTACCAATATTGAATGCCCCATATTAATCAATTTATCAAAAGTGTTTAATAACTTTTTTACATCGTGAAAATGAAGCCCAGTTGTAGGTTCGTCAAAAATAAAAAATGTTTTCTCAATTTGATCTCCTTTACCAATAAATGATGCTAATTTAATTCTTTGCGCTTCACCTCCAGATAAAGTATTTGATGATTGTCCCAGAGAAATATAACCTAACCCTACAGATTGAAGAGGTAGAAGTTTATTTACAATTTTTGTTTGATTATACTTTCTAAAAAATTTAATAGAGTCATCAACAGTCATATTTAAAAGCAT
>CAJPUS010000010.1 GCA_905380995.1 uncultured Flavobacteriaceae bacterium | reverse complement strand
ATTGGGCATTATATAAATGTAAGGGGAAACACTAGAGAATCTCTAATAGAATTTATAAAAAATAATCATAAAAAAATATGCAGTCTACATTTAAAAGATAGACAAATTGGGAAGTTTGCTAACCCTAGTGTAAGTGATAATCAGATATGGGGTCAAGGTGACACTCCAATAGACAAAGTACTAAGATTGATGAGAGATCAAGCCTATAAATTTACTGCAACTATAGAGCTTGAATACAGAGTTCCAGAAGGATCAAATAGAGTAAAAGAAGTTAACAGATGTCTTGAATATTGCAAAAATGCTTTGAGCTCATAATTTATGAATAAATACATTCTAATATGGATTTTACTAAATTTAAACTTATGTGCTTTTTCTCAAAATTTAGGAAAAATAGATGGAAGAGTTATTGATTTCGAAACTGGACAGGCATTAGAAGGAGCTACAATTAAGATTGAAGAAACAAATTTTTTTACTTCCACTGATGAAAAAGGTAACTTTCAAATATTAGATTTGCCGACAGCAAGTTATAATATAACGGCAAGTTTTATTGGCTTTAAATCTCAAACAAAGTTTAACATAATTGTAAAATCTATTGGTAATCCCGTAATTGATTTTTTTTTGAATCCAAACTCTGACCTTTTGGATGAAATAATTTTAACGGATTCTCCATTCAGAACATCAATTGAAACTCCTCTTTCAACCCAAACTTTTTCAGCTACTGAAATTGAGACATATCCAGGAGGAAATAATGATATAACTCGCGTTATCCAGAGTCTACCTGGGATTTCACCATCAATTGGTGGTTTTCGAAACGATGTTATAATTCGTGGAGGAGGCCCTAATGAAACAGTATATTATTTAGATGGTATTGAAATTCCCAATATAAACCATTTTAGTACTCAGGGAAGCTCAGGTGGTCCAGTTGGTCTAATTAATGTTTCTTTTATTAATGAGGTAACATTGTCAACTTCATCATTTGGAGCAGAATATGACAATGCATTATCAGGTGTATTATCATTTAAACAGAAAGACGCAAATAAAGAACAATTAACTGGTAACTTTAGAGTAGGATCAAGTGAGGCAGGATTAACAATTGAGGGACCAATTAATGAAAAGTCCTCTTTCATTTTATCAGTACGTAGAAGTTATCTTCAATTTATTTTTAAAGCTTTTGGTTTTACTTTTTTACCTGACTATTGGGATTATCAATTTAAGCTAAGTCATGAGATTGACTCTAATAATTATATTAAAATAATAGGTATAGGTTCAATTGATAAACTTACCATAAATGAGCCTAAAGAATATAATTTTGAAAATCAATCTCTAATTGAGCAAATTCCTCTTACTAATCAAAATACAGAGACATTTGGAATTACTTGGAGAAAAAAATATAAAACTATAAATGGTTTTTTTGATATGTCAATAAGTAATAATAATCTAAATAATAGTTTTGTCAGATACCAAAATAATTTAACAAAATCCGATCCAACTTACTCAAATATTTCAATTGAAAATGAAACAAAATTTAGATTTATAAGTAACTACAATTTTAATAATTACAAATTTTCTTTTGGTTTAAATATTCAAAGCTCAAAATACTCAAATAAGACTAAATTTAAATTTTATAACATAGATTATACAACAGAACTAAATCTAATTAAATATGGTTTTTTTCTTAAATCTTCAAAATTAATTTTAAACGATAGATTAGCAGTTTCTCTAGGTATTAGATTTGATCAGGACAATTTCACAGTAGATAATAATATTTTTAGTAATTTTTCTCCTAGACTAGCCTTGTCATATGGATTATCAAAAAATAATAATTGGAAATTAAATTTTTCATCTGGAGTCTATTTTAAAATCCCTACATATACAGCTTTAGGTTTTAGAGATTTAGATAACAATTTTATTAATAATGATATGCTCTATACTAAATCAAATCATTATGTATTTGGTATAGAGTATAATTTTTCGTCTTCCTCTAGATTTACCATTGAATCATTTTACAAAAAGTATAACAATTATCCTATATCAATACTAGATAATGTATCATTAGCAAATAAAGGTGCTGATTTTGAGGTTCTCGGTAATGAATTTTTACTATCAAAAGGTAAAGGCAAGTCATATGGTTTTGAATTTTTATTCCAACAGAAACTTAAAAACAACTTTTATTCTATTTTATCATATACTTTTTTCTTCAGTAGGTTTTCAAATTTAGATAATATCTATTTGCCGTCAGTTTGGGATAATAGACATCTTGTTTCATTTACTGGTGGTTACAAATTAAAAAAGAACTGGGAAATAAGTAGTAAATTAAGATATACGGACAAAACTCCTTATGCTCCAGTTAATATTTTATCAAGCAACATTTCTTATCCAGAAATTATTTTTGATTATTCCCAATTAGGTAATTTTTTTCTACCAAGTTTTACTAAACTTGATATCCGCGTTGACAAAAGATGGAATTTTAAATCTATATCTATGAATTTTTATATTGATGTAGAAAATATACTAGCAAATGAAATACCTGTACCACCAGAATATGGACTTTTAAGAGACGAAAATCAAAATATAATTAAACCATTAAGTCTTATTGAAGTTGAAAGTGATAATAGAAATTCAATTATCCCTAGCATTGGTTTTGTATTCTATTTTTAAAAAGCATTGTGACCAGTTATTTCATTTCCTAAAATTAGTAAATGAATATCATGAGTCCCTTCGTATGTAATAACGGATTCAAGATTCATCATATGTCTCATAATACTAAAATCTCCAGTGATTCCCATCCCACCAAGTATCTGCCTAGCCTCCCTTACAATATTTGCAGCCATATCAACATTATTTCTTTTGGCAAGAGAAATTTGTGCAGAAGAGGCTTTATCATCGTTTTTAAGCTTTCCTAATTTCCATGATAATAATTGGGCTTTCGTAATTTCTGTTAACATCTCAGCTAATTTTTTTTGTTGAAGTTGTTTAGCCGCAATGGGTTTTCCAAACTGAACCCTTTCTAGTGAATATTTTAGCGCTATATTATAACAGTCCATTGCAATACCTATAGCTCCCCACGATATTCCATATCTAGCAGAATCAAGACACATAAGCGGTGCCCCAAGTCCAGATTTTCCAGGTAGAATATTTTCTTTAGGGACCCTAACATTATCAAAGATTAACTCACCAGTAGAAGAAGCTCTTAACGACCATTTATTATGGGTTTCAGGAGTTGTGAAACCTTCCATACCTCTTTCAACAATTACCCCATGTATCCTTTTATTTTCATCTTTAGCCCAAACAATAGCTATATCAGCAAATGGAGAGTTAGATATCCACATTTTAGAACCATTTAATATTATATGATCACCATCATCTTTAAAATTGGTTATCATACCACCTGGATTAGAACCATGATCGGGTTCGGTAAGCCCAAAACACCCCATTATCTGCCCTGTCGCAAGTTTGGGTAAAAACCTTAATTTTTGATCTTCACTTCCAAATTTCCATAAAGGATACATTACTAGAGATGATTGAACTGATGCTGTTGATCTTATTCCACTATCTCCTCTTTCAATCTCTTGCATCATAATACCATAACTAATCTGGTCAAGTCCAGCTCCTCCATATTTCTCAGGTATATATGGCCCAAAAGCGCCTATCTCTCCAAGCTCTTTTATGAGATGTTTTGGAAATTCAGATTTTTGAGCATAATCCTCAATTATAGGACAAACGGATTTTGAAACCCATTGTCTTGTTGATTCTCTAATTAACTTATGTTCTTCAGAAAGAAGGTCGTCAATTTCATAAAAATCAGGAGATGTAAAATTATCATGCATAATTTGGAACTTATGTTACAAAAATATAAATTAAAAATTCATTTAAGTAATTTCTAATAATCCATCTGGAATGTTGAGGTAAATAGTATTATTTTTTTTATCGATTTCCTTAATTATGTCCTCATGTATTGGAATCAAAACTGTTTTTGAATAATAACTTATTTCAAACACAGGTTGCGGAAGCTTAGAATTAATACTTTCAATTCTACCAATTTTTTTAAAATCATTAAAAACATCAAAATTTATAAGATCATTATAAAACGATTTAGAATCTGTTTTTAATGAAATTTTTCTAGAATCAATATAAATATCTTTATATATTATTTCTTCAACTTCCCTCTCAGAATTGATCTCTATTAATTTTACTATTGACATACTTGTTGAAGCTGACCTTATTTTATCAATCATAAAAGGAATAAAACTGCCTTCTAATTCAATAAAAAGATGTGTTAAATCTCGATAAGTGACTAGTTGAGATGACATTTTAATTTTAACCTCACCCTTGTAGCCATGTTTTGAAACAACAGTTCCAATTTTTTCATGATTAACATTCATTAGAACTATTTATCGT
>CAJPUS010000009.1 GCA_905380995.1 uncultured Flavobacteriaceae bacterium | reverse complement strand
AGGAAGAAAACAAGCTAATAAACGAAACTAGAAAAATATTAAATGATAACAGTATTCAAATTACATCTACTGCCGTCAGAGTGCCAATAGAAATTTGTCATGGTGAGTCAGTTAACATTGAATTTGAAAGTGAGTTTAAACTTGAAGAAGTATATAGTATCTTAAGAGATACTCCTGGGCTAATAGTTGAGGATGAGCCAGAGAAAAACTTATATCCAATGCCTATAAACTCCTCAAATAGAGATGAAGTTTTTGTTGGCAGAATAAGAAGAGATTTTAGTTTAGAAAGTGGTCTAAATATATGGATTGTTGCAGATAATCTTAGAAAAGGTGCTGCTACAAACACTATTCAAATTGCAGAAAAATTGATAGAGATGGGTTTTTTTAAGCATTAAACATCTGCTGAATCCATAAATCTTATAGTATAATTTCCTGATATAAAATCTGGATGCTCCATCATTTTTTTATGAAAAGGTATGGTGGTTTTAACACCCTCAATAACAAATTCATCTAAGGCTCTTTTCATTTTATTTATAGCTTCTTCTCGTGTCTGAGCAGTTGTTATAAGCTTAGCTATCATCGAATCATAATGAGGAGGAATAACGTATCCACTGTAAACATGTGTATCAATTCTTACACCATGTCCACCAGGAAAGTGTAAGTTTAAAATTTTACCTGGATTTGGCATAAAGTCATTTTCTGAGTCTTCAGCATTAATTCTGCATTCTATTGAACATAATTTTGGAAAATAATTTTTACCCTTTATATGTTCTCCAGCAGCTACTTTTATTTGCTCTCTTATTAAATCATAGTCTATTACTTGCTCTGTTATTGGATGCTCTACTTGAATTCTTGTATTCATCTCCATAAAATAAAAATTCTTGTACTTATCAACTAGAAACTCAATAGTTCCAGCTCCTTCATATTTTATATATTCAGCTGCTTTTACAGCTGCCTCACCCATTGATTTTCTGAGTGATTTTGTCATAAAAGGCGACGGAGTCTCCTCAATTAATTTCTGATGACGTCTTTGAATAGAACAGTCTCTTTCTGATAAATGACAGGCTTTACCTTTTGAGTCAGCCATAATCTGAATCTCAATATGTCTTGGATCTTCAATAAATTTTTCAAGATACATGTCGTCATTATCAAAAGCTGACTTAGACTCTTGCCTTGCAACCTCCCATGCTTTATTCAAGTCATTTGGGTCTTTTGCCATTCTCATGCCTTTACCTCCTCCACCTGCTGTAGCTTTTAACATTACAGGATATCCAATATCAAGAGCAATGCTTTGAGCATCTTCTAGTGTTGGAACTAAGCCATCTGAACCAGGGATAACTGGTACGCCTGCTTTTTGCATAGTTTTTTTTGCTGTAGATTTATCACCCATTGCCTCAATCATTTCAGGAGAGGCACCAATAAATTTTATTTTATGTTCTTCACAAATTTTTGAAAAATTACTATTCTCAGATAAAAAGCCATAACCAGGATGAATAGCATCAGCATTTGTGATTTCTGCTGCAGCAATAATATTTGCAGGTTTCAAATATGACTCTGCACTAACAGCAGGACCTATGCAAACAGCTTCGTCAGCAAAACGAATATGTAAGCTTTCCTCATCTGCCTTTGAGTAAACAGCTACAGTTTTAATACCCATTTCTTTACATGTTCTAATAACACGCATAGCAATTTCTCCTCTATTAGCAATTAATATTTTTTTAAACATTTTTTATGATGGATCGATAACGAATAATGGTTGATCAAACTCAACTGGGCTTTTATCATCAACAAGAATTTTTATAATTTTTCCTGAAACCTCAGATTCTATTTCATTAAACAACTTCATTGCTTCAATAACGCAGAGCACATCACCTACTCCTATATTTTGACCAATATCTACAAATGAAGATTTCTCAGGCGATGGTTTTCTATAAAAAGTTCCGATTATAGGAGACTTAACAATTACATGATTTTGGTCCTCAGTATTAGGAACCTCAATACCTGATGTTTTTTCTTCAACAGTATTTTGACTGACAGGGACCGCAACCTGGGTTGGAATATTTACTTTATTAGGTAATTCTTCAACGACTATTTGCTGTGGAGTATTTTTCTTTGTTTTTATTGTTATTTTGAAATGCTCTCTTTCAATTTTTACTTCTTCAACACCAGATTTTGAAACAAATTTAATTAGGTTTTGTATTTCTTTTATGTCCATGATTTTTATTTTAATTATATGCCCATGTTAGATACGCTGCACCCCAGGTAAGACCTGCTCCAAACGCAGCAAGAATAATTTTATCTCCTTTTTTAAAATTACTCTCATAGTCATACATTAGTAGTGGTATTGTCGCCGCTGTTGTATTACCATATTCTTCGATATTCATTAATACTTTATTTTTATCTAAATTAATCTTTTCTGCGGTAGCATCAATAATTCTTTTATTGGCTTGATGGGGTAATAAGAATTTTATATCACTTGAATCAAGATTATTTCTAATAATAATCTGCTCTGTTGCATTAGCCATCTCTAAAACAGCAGATTTAAAAACAGTCTTACCATCTTGTGTAATATAATGCCATTTTTTTTTAATTGTCTCTTTTGAAGTTGGGTGCAGGGAGCCTCCTGCTTTTATTTTCAACCACTCTGCGCCTACTCCATCTGATCTTAAAAATTCGTCCTCCCAACCAAATTCATTAACACTTGGCTCAATCAAAACTGCACCAGCTCCATCACCAAATAAAATACTAGTAGATCTATCTGTGTGATCAACTACTGAAGACATCATATCCGCTCCAATTAAAAGTACTTTTTTATATCTTCCAGATTCAATATAACTAGTGGCTGTTGACATTCCAAACAAGAATCCAGAGCATGCAGCATTAATATCAAATGCATATGCATTAAATGCATTTATTTGTGATGCAACTGTTGGTGCTGTTGATGCAGCATGAAAGTCTGGAGTTATTGTAGAAACAATTACTAAATCAATTGAATTAGGATCTAATTTCTTTTTTTTAATAAGTTCTTTTGCAGCGTTTATTGCCAAATATGAAGTAGCTTTACCCTTTTTCTTAAGTATCCTTCTTTTTTTAATACCAGTCCTTTCAGTTATCCACTTGTCATTAGTGTCAAGAATATTTTCTAAATCTTTATTTGAGATATAGTCTTCTGGAACATAACCACCAATTGCGGTAATGGCAGCTTTTATTTTTTTTGTATTGTTAGATATCATACTAACATCAATTATGTCATTAGACAATTAAATTGATTGTTTAAGATAATAGTTTTTTATGATTCTAAAGAATCAACTAAAACTTTTCCTCTATAATAAAGTTTTCCTTCGTGCCAATGAGCTCTGTGGTATAGGTGTGACTCACCTGTAGCTTTGCATATTGCAATTTGTTGTTTCTCAGCTTTAATATGAGTTCTACGTTTATCTCTTCTGGTTTTAGATATTTTACGTTTTGGATGTGCCATTTATAATAAATCTTTTAATTTGTCCCACCTAGGGTCAGTTTTTTCTTTAAAATTCTTTTTAGGTTTAAGTGCTTCTAATTTTTTAACTATATCCGATTTTAATGAGCCATTTTCTATTCCTGGATGAACCTTTTTTTGAGGAACCGCTAAAATTATACTCTCATAAATTAGATGTGAAACATCAATACTATGAGAAGCAGCTGGCAGAAATATAACTTTATCATCTGTTGAAATTATGTCATCTTTAAACTTAACAACTACACTATGATCAGTTTTCATATCAAGAGTAAAATTTTCCATGGACACATCACACTGTACCTCTATTTCACCATAAAATGTAAACTTGAGATTTAAAAGTGTAGATTGTTTCTCTAACTCAAGCTTTGCAAAAAGCTTTGCATCAAGAAAATCATAATAATCAAAATTTTTAAAGAACTTATTTCCCAGTTCATAGTTATAGATATGCATACCTTCTCTTAGACCTGAAAACTTAATCAAATATGGCGAAAGCAATTTCATCACCTAACTATTGAGCGGCAAATTTATAAAAATTTATCTATTTACTGTCAAAGTATCTATTTTCTTGCCAAGTATATATCCAATGCTAATTTTATTGCTTGTTTAAAAGATGATGGGTCTGCTTTACTCTTTCCTGCAATGTCAAAGCCAGTTCCATGATCTGGTGAAGTCCTTATAATTGGTAGGCCTGCACTATAGTTTACTCCATCACCAAAAGAAATAGTCTTAAATGGGATTAATCCTTGGTCGTGATAAGCTGCCAGAATTGCGTCATATTTAGTATAATTATCATTGCAAAAAAAAGTGTCAGCAGAAAACGGACCTGAAATTATATCTTGATCTTGATTTAGCTCAATTATGGCCGGTTTTATTAGTTTCTGATCTTCAGTTCCAATTAAACCGTTATCTCCAACATGTGGATTAATTGAAAGGATTGCAATCTTTGGATTTATTATACCAAAGTCTTTCTTTAACGTTTGATATAGTAACCGTAATTTTTTTGTAGTTTTTTCTACTGAAATATTGTGTATAACATCTTTTAAAGCTATGTGCTCAGTTATTAATCCTACTTTTAGTTTTTTAGAAACCATTAACATCATTGGGTCTAAATCGAAATAGTATCTTAAATAATCTGTATGACCTGAGTATTTAAATGAGTCAGAATAAGCTAAACTTTTATCAATTGGTGAAGTAATTAAAACATCTATGTTTTTGTCTATAGCGTCGTTTACAGCTTCTTTAAAAGAAATAATGGAATTTTGAGAAACTTTTTTATCAACTACCCCAAATTTATATTTTGATCCTGTAAAGACCTCTTTTATACTGATTGAGTTTGGAGATATTTCGTCAAATTTATCTATTTTTTTTAATGGCAGTGTTATTATATTTAAATCTTTTTTCTGATTCATTATTAATTCAAAAGATGAATAAATAATAAAATTACATTTATCATCATTAGGCCTCTCAGATAGGGCCTTTAGCATAACCTCAATTCCAATACCATTGGGGTCTCCTATAGAAATTCCAACATTAATTTTTTTTGTTTTTTCCACTAGTTAATTTAATTACTAATTTTACTGAGCAAAAATAAAGATAAAAATGTTCACTGGTATTATAGAATGTTTAGCAACTGTAAAAAAAGTTGAAAAAGAAAAAGGTAATCTAAATCTCTCATTAGAATCATCCATAACCAGTGAATTAAAGATTGATCAAAGTCTTTGTCATAACGGTGTTTGTCTAACGGTAGTTGAAATTGAGGATGACTTTTACACTGTAACAGTTATTGAGGAAAGTTTAAATAGAAGCAATCTTGGTAAATTAATTCCCGGTGATCTTGTCAATATAGAAAGGTCAATGTCAGTTAACTCAAGATTTGATGGACATATTGTTCAAGGTCATGTTGACGAAGTTGCAATATGTACTGAGGTCCTAGAGACTAATGGTAGTTGGAAGTATATTTTTAAACATAATAAAAAGAATATAACAGTAGTAAAAGGCTCAATAACTATTAATGGTGTTAGCCTAACTGTTGTCAATTCATCATCAGATTCTTTTTCTGTAGCAATTATTCCCTATACTTATGAAAACACAAATTTCAAAACCATTAAATCGGGAAGCTTAGTTAATCTGGAATTTGATATACTAGGTAAGTATATTTCAAAAATAATTGATTTAAAAACCAAAAAATGAGCAAAATTCCAAAAGTAGACCTAAATGATTATTTATCAGGAGACATAAGTAGCAAAAAAAAATTTGTAAAAAATCTTGGAAAAGGTTTTAGTGAGATTGGGTTTGTAGCAGTTAAAGGTCACTTACTTAACAATGAAGAAAAAGAATCATTATACAAAGAGGTTAAACAATTTTTTAATCTTTCAGATATTGTTAAGTCTAAATATATTATTAAAGGTCTTGCCAGCCAAAGGGGTTATACCCCGTTAGGTAAAGAACATGCAAAAGGAAAAAATATAGGTGATTTGAAAGAATTTTGGCATTTTGGTCAATATGTTAAAAGTGAACCTGAGCTAGAAAATAAGTATCCTAAAAATATTATTGTAGAAGAGCTAAAAGAGTTTAATGAGATTGGTCAAAAAACTTATGAGCTACTTGAGGAGACTGGAAAACACATTTTAAGAGCAATTTCCAGTTATTTGAAGTTAGAAGAAACATATTTTGATAAACACATATTTAATGGTAACTCGATTCTTAGAGCAATTCATTATCCACCCATTACTGATGAACCAAAAAAAGCTGAAAGAGCTGCTGCACATGGTGATATTAATTTGATTACACTATTGATGGGAGCCCAAGGTAAGGGTTTGCAGATATTGAATAATAAAGGAGAATGGGTTGACGCAATAGCTGAAGATGATGAAATTATTGTTAATATTGGCGATATGCTATCAAGACACACAAATAATAGACTAAAATCTACTATTCATAGAGTTGTAAATCCTCCAAAAAATCTTTGGAATAGCTCTAGGTATTCCATTCCTTTTTTCTTGCATCCGAGACTTGAAATGCCACTAAACTGCATTGATTCATGTATTGATGAAAATAACCCTAAAAAGTTTAAAGACATTACAGCAGGCGACTTTCTACATGAAAGATTAGTTGAGCTTGGTTTAGTAAAAGACTAATCTAAAAGGTCTTTATAAAGAGCTTTTGACAATCTTGATAAAAAAGGTATTGCTGTTTCCTTATACTCATAGATGTTATCATTTATTATTTCGTTTTTATTTGTATAAATAGTTGCTGTTAAAAAAAACTCAACATCTTCTTTATAATTTTTTATATAAGCGCTATCAGTTGATGTTCCATATGCCTGACCGATCTTGTTGTATACTCTTACATCAGTATTGCTTAAAATAGAATCTGTGCCATGTATAAAGAATTTATTATATGAGTTAATAAATTTAGCTTTGCCAATGTATTTAGCTCCAAGATCTTCATGTGTAAATCTGCTCATCCAATATCTTAAGAAATCATAGTCTTCTACATTTAAATTAAATTTGGAAAGGAAAATTTCAGGATAAATAAGATTCTTAATAATATTGTGCATATCTGTCAAAGTTGACCTATTCTTTAATGAAAAATCTAGTGATTCATTTTTTACTTCTCCATCAAAGAATCTTTTCTTGCCTTTTTTTAAATTTGATATATTACTGTTAGCCAAAACGGTTATTTGATTTTTATTTGATGATATTATTTCATTATCTAGTGTACTAATTAGCCAAGATGAATCTACAAAAGGATCAGGATTAAACTTATGATTTAGATAAGTGTTTTTATACCCTGCATTACTCATAGACGAATTAAAATAATTATAACCTATAAAATCAATTAGGACATTTGATGCTGAGTTATCACTAACTAAAAAAACATCAGCAATTAAATTCTGAAAAGAGGTAATTGAGTCCTTTAGAATAATTTCTTGTTCATTATTTATTAAAGAAAGTTTAATTTTAGATTTAGGGGAAATATTTGACCCTTCAGCCCTCAATTCATTTATTTTTGAAAGAGCCATAACCGCAATAGGAAGTTTTATTGTACTTGCTGGATAAAAATATTTTTCATCATTTAGTTGAAACTGATAATCTAAAAATTCAGTTTGACCAAGATTGTTTTTCGAAACTTCTGTATAAAGAATTTGTATTTCATAAGTTTCCTTGTCTTTTATAATCTCGCTTAAGAACTCATCTTTTTTAAATGCTAATTTAATAGGATCCGAACTAAAAGAACAGCTAATTAAAGTTGATAGAGATATAATAAGTATAAAAAAAAATCTCATAGTGTCAAAAATAAAAAAACTCCTCAAAAGAGAAGTTTTTATAATAAATAAGATTAATTATTCTTATTGAATTAATTAAATTTAGACAAAATTAATTACTTGTGTAAAATAATTATATCATGAAAAGAAGATCATTAATTAAAACGATTGCCTCTGCTTCTGTTGGGTTGCCTTTTTTAAATCATTCAAAGATTAAAAATATACCAGTAAAAAATTCAAATAAGATAAAACATAACCCAATAGCAGCTTCAACCTACTCCTTTTGGCAGTTTAATGGAAGTGAGACACCTATTGAATACTGCATTGAAAAAACTGCTGAATTTGGTTTTGACGGAATTGAGCTTTTATTAATCCAAATGGAATCAGAAGAAAATAGTTATCTGCAAAGTATTAAAAAAAGATCTTTTCATGCAGGTTTAGATATAATGGGCTTATCTACTCATCAAAGTTTTGTTAGCCCTGATGCAAACAAAAGAATCGAAAATATTGAATTAACTAAACATCAAATTGAAGTTGCATATTCACTTGGAATACCAACAATTAGAATAAATACTGGTAGATGGGGAACAACAAAACCAATTGGAAATAAGTCAGCTTTTGATGTTTTAATGGATAACAAAGGAATAGAACCAATAATTAATGGTTTTACAGAAGAAGAGGGTTTTAAATGGGTAATTGATTCAATTTCAAAATGTATACCTACAGCAGAGAAATGTGGTGTTGTTTTAGGACTTGAAAACCACTGGGGACTTGGACTTACTTCTAATGGAGTAATGAAAATAGTCAATGCAATTGACTCCCCATGGTTAAGTGTAACATTAGATACAGGTAATTTTTTTGATAATAGAGAAGCACAGTTGGCTGAGTTAGCTCCTCATACATGCTTGATTCAGGCAAAAACATACTATGGAGGTGCAAAATGGCCAGCATTTGATCAGATTAATATTGATTATAAATCTTTAGGGGAGTTAATGAGAAAAAATAAATACAAAGGATACATTTCTCTTGAATTTGAAGGAAATGAAGATGCAAATATTGCTGTTCCCAAAAGTTTAGAACTTTTAAGAAAATCTTTCTACTATAATCTTAGTTAAATAGTTTTTATAAATTTGAAAAAACCTCTTTAATATGGAAGAAAATCCAGTACCAATTTATGTCATTGAATTTATGACAGATGAATGGAAAATATGGACTCTCTTCTCGATAATATTTATTTCGGCTCCTTTAATTCTTGCTAAGT
The DNA here is from genome assembly GCA_905380995.1 of uncultured Flavobacteriaceae bacterium. Lineage (GTDB taxonomy): Bacteria > Bacteroidota > Bacteroidia > Flavobacteriales > Flavobacteriaceae > Marisimplicoccus. Next base: position 16,136 of record CAJPUS010000009.1, on the reverse strand, counting down.
TTTTAAATAGATCACAAAAAATTATGGTTACTTATTTGATTGGAGCTATAATGATTCTCGACTTTATTACAGAAAATGGTGGATATATTATAAATGGTACTTGGGATATTCAATATAACCTACCAATTCAATTATGTGGAATATCATCATTGATCTGCTGCATACTTCCATTTTTGAAAAAAAAAGACAGTCTCTTTCAATTTGTCTATTATACTGGAGTTATCGGTGGAATAATGGCAATTTTGACACCTCAAATGAACTATTTTGACGGATCTTTAAGATACTATTTAAACTATTATGTTTCTCATAGTTTAATTATAACTCTACCAATTTTTATGTTTCTACATTTAGATCTTAAACTACCTAAGTTTTCTTGGTTTAAGATATGGATTCACCTTAATATCTTAATGGCAATCATAATGCCAATTAATTTTATATTAGAATCCAATTATATGTATGTTAATGACGCTCCAGAGGTTAATAATCCATTGGTAATTGGAGAATGGCCATATTACCTATTTATATGGGAGCCTATTGTATTGATTATTGCATATTTAATTTATTCAATAAGTAAAAGAAAAATAATCTTTTGAATATTTTAAAATTTTTAGTTTTTTTCGTTTTGGTCTCCTTTTGGAAGCCCAATAATGAATGCTCAAAAATTTATCTTATAAGACATGCCGAAAAGGTAAGAATAGATAAGTCTGATTTAGACCCTGATCTTAATGATAATGGTTTTATAAGAGCTGAAAATTGGAAAAAATATTTTATAGGTAAAAATATTTCAAAAATATATTCTACAAATTACAAAAGGACTGTTAAAACAGTTAAACCTCTGGCTGATAAAAAAAACTTAGAAATACTCATTTACTCTCCTAAAGATTTTCTTTACAAGAACTTTTTAAAATCTAATATTGTAGAAAATATTCTTGTTGTTGGTCATAGTAATACTATCCCTATTTTTGTAAATAATCTTATTGACAAGGATTTCTATGATCAAATTGATGACTTAAATAATTCTAATCTTTATATTGTCTCTCTGTGTAATTCAAACATAACTCACAAATTAATAACTGTAGATTAAATGGAATCTCCGATTAAAGTTTTTAGTAACTGGGTTTTAAGTGGTAAAGATGTTGGAATGGAGAAAAACCACTATGGATCTGTTAAAAACATGATTGAATATTCAACCAAAGAGATTGGTAAATTTAGTTTTTTAGATGCTGGATGCGGAAATGGGTGGGTGATTAGAAATATTTCCTCTAATCCAAATTGTGAAAAAGCAATTGGTGTTGACGGATCCTCAAATATGATCCAAAAAGCAAAAAGCCTTGATAATAAAAACGACTATATTTGTTCTGACTTACTTCATTGGAGTCCAAAAAACAAGGCAGATATTGTACATTCAATGGAAGTTTTGTATTATTTTGAAAATCCTGAAACAGTAATCAAGCATATCCATAATAATTGGCTAAAAAAAGGCGGACGTCTTATTATGGGTATTGATCATTATAAGGAGAATAAACCCTCACATAAATGGAAACAAGAGACTTCGATAACAATAATGCAATTATTACCAAAACAAACATGGTTAGACTTTTTTAAAAAAGTTGGTTTTAACAAAATAAAATCTTGGTATTTTGGAAAGGATGGAATTTGGAATGGCACATTAATTATTACTGGCACTAAGTAGTTCATCAACTTGACTATTAAAAACCTTAATTTGTTTGTCTAGCTCGTAGAGTAATTTAGGTTCAATAATTCCATCTTTGTCTGAAAAGTTATCATTAAACTTTGGAAGAGAAAAATGAGGTATTTCAAATTTACTTTGTCTTGAAAAACGAGATAAAGCTGATTGCATTACAATGTTACCAGCATTTTTACCATCGCTTGTTGATAGTAAAATCAGTGGTTTATTACTCCAAACGGTTTCTTCAATTACAGAAACCCAATCATAAATGTTTTTAAAAGCTGCTGTGTAAGAACCATTATGCTCTGCCAGCGAAATAATTATCCCCAAGCTTTCATTAACTAATTTTTTAAACTTGTAGGCCTCAGCTGGAATTCCGACTTCAAATTCTCTATCCTCACTGTAAATGGGCATTTCAAATTCATTTAAATCAATAAGATTAGCCTCTTTAGGTGCCATTCTTCTGGCAACGTAATAGGCTAATCTTTTATTTCTAGAATTTTTAGAGGATGAGGCACCAAAAGCAAGTAATTTACTCATTATTGATTACTGTGAGAACCATCACAAAATCCTTCAGGATCTTGAGTATTTCCACATCCACATTTAGGTTTATTAGAATTCATATTATGAAGTTTTTAGATTAATTGTTAATTCGATATCATCATAGATTAATTTGTCACCAAGGTTTTCAAAAAAAGTTCCTGATCGAAATTTTACATTATACTTGGATCTATCAAAAACTAGGTTTGCAATCCATCCTTCATCTGTATTTGACATCTCAAATGCAACTGGATGTGAAATATCTTTGATTGTAAGAAATGAATTGACTAACCATTTACCATCGGAGATTATTTCAGAGCTAGAAATATACAAATGAGCCGTTGGAAATAATTCAACTGAGAAAAAATCATCTGATCTCAAATGACCTTCTAGTCTTTCTTTGCTTCCACCAGTTAAATCTTGGACATTTATAGTTGTCATGTCTACTACAAACTCTCCCTGAGAAATTAGTCCGTCTACAACTTCAAATTGACCAGATGTAAAATTAATTGTTCCAAAATGAGAGCTTGTTGAAACTTCTCTTCCTGTCCAAATTAAATTACTTTCATCTAAATTAATATTATAATTTGCATCAGATGCAACAAAAGTATCAGCATTTTGATTGGCTGATTTGTTAGAATTCTGATTACATGAAATGAGTGAAATGAAGATTAATAAAGTTAATAATTTTTTCATGAGTTTAAATTTTAAATAAAACTAGAAAAATCAATCTGTACATGTTATTGTTAGTTTAGTTTTAATTATTATTTAACATCTAAATTACTATTGTAAAGTAAACTTTACAATAAATATGTAAAGTATATTTTACATATTATAAATAACTAAAATAATGTAAAGTCTATTTTACAAATATTTTTGTTATATTTGTAAAGTTTATTTTACAAATGCTAATCAACAGAGTTAAGGATTATCGAAAAGGCGCAAATTTAACACAAGAAGATTTAGCGTTAATGACTGGTGTAAGCAGGCAAACTATAATATCGATAGAAAAAAATAAATTTACTCCAGGATTAGATGTAGCCATAAAAATTTCTGAATCTTTAAAAACCCCTATTAATAAGCTTTTTTATTTTGTTTGAATGGAAAAAATTGATGCAGTAATAACATGGGTAGATGGAGCTGATCCAAAATATCAGAAAAAACTTAAGGAACATCTAAAAGATAGAAACGCTTTTAAAAAACAATATCTTCAAGCTAGCGAAATAAATTTCTGCATTGCCTCTATTATAAATTATGCACCATTTATTAGAAAGGTTTTTGTCGTCACTGATGGTCAATTACCAAATTTAGATAACATAAAAAATTTGGTATCACTAAATAAAATTAAAATTATTGATCACAAAGAAATTTTTCGAGATCACAGAGAATTTTTACCTACATTTAACATAAGATCTATAGATGCGTTACTTTACCGAGTTAAAGGCTTATCAGAAAAATTTATCTATTTTAATGATGATATGTTTATTGTAAAAAAGACAAATCCTGAGGATTGGTTTTTAAAAGAAAAAGCTGTTTTAGCAGGAGAATGGTCAAAAACTTACAATAAACAGCCAATTAAGTTCATATCGGAGAAAATAAAAAAATTATTCAAATTAAGACCAAGCTTTAATGCTGCACAATCAAAAGCAGCAAATATAGCTGGATTTGAAAACAAGTACTTTAAATCAAATCATAGTGGGAGACCGCAAATAAAATCAGTAATTGAAAATTTTTATGATAAAAACCCTGAGAAAATTATAAACCAAATAAGGCATAAGTTTAGGGATAGTAAACAGTATATGCCTTATAGTCTTTGTTGGCATCTATTAATTAAAAAAAATCTCTATGTTGAATCATCTTCAAATAACCTTGTAGAAATACATAAATCCAGAAATCTTTCAGCCAAAAAATTAGAAAATATATTAAGAAATATTGACTCAAAAGTTGAGGTTAAATTTTTGAATATACAAGACCTTAATTTAGCCACACATGAAACGCAAGAAGTTTTTCAAAATTGGTTTGTCAGAAAATTAAGCAGCAAAACTAAATAGATTGTTTAACTTCAATTACTCTATCTATCTCTTTTTTTGTATTGTAAAGTGAAATTCCAAGTCTTATTACACCTCCTCTACTATCAAGACCTAATTTTTGAATTGCCTTGAGTGCATAGAAATGTCCATTCCAAGCACAAATATTTTGTTTAGCCAATTTAGCACACACCTCTTTAGGAGAGTATTCTGAGTGAACAAATGATACTGTGGGTGTTCTTTCTCTTGAAGAAAAATCAGGACCAATAACAGTTGTTTTATTATATCCTTCTAGAGACTCATAGAGGTATTTTGCAAGTTTAAATTCATGATCACTTATTTGAGAATATGCACTTTCCAATTTTTCTCTATATGTGCTTCCCTGACCTAAAGATGAAATAAAATCAATAGCTGCTGAAACTCCTGAACATGATGCATGATTCAGGGTTCCTGTTTCAATTAAATATGGGGCCTTCTGCTCTTGAACAACTAGCCTGTCTGGACTAAGGTCATTTAAAATACCTGGCCTAGAGTAGAGAAAACTTATGTGTGGTCCATAAAACTTATAAGCTGAACATAACATAAAATCACAATCAAGCTCTTTAACATCAATTAAAAAATGAGGTGCATAATGGACAGCGTCTAGCAGAAAAAGGCATTTTCTATCTTTAATATATTCTTTAACCTTTTTGAAACCGTTAAATGTCCCAAAGGCATTGGATGACATTCCCATACAAACCATTACAGTTTGATCATTTATTTTACTTTTGAAATCAGAATAATCAAGAGTTCCATTCTGCATTAAATTAACTTCAATAATTTTCACACCCACTTCTTTCAAAATCATCCATGGGCCTCTATTTGCCTCATGGTCGAGCTCTGTCACAATCACCTCATCTCCTTCATTAAATTTTCTTGATAAGGCTCTTGCTAGACTATAATTTAATGTAGTCATGTTTTGACCAATTGAAATTGAGTTTGGGCTCTCTGCCCCTAGCATAACTGAAACTTTCGTTCTGAGGTTATCCATAACCAAGTCTGTCTCTTGACTTGTAATAAACTCTCCATGAGTATTTGCGTTTGATCTCAGATAGTACTGAGAAATTGCTTCAATTACTTGTATGGGAACTTGGGTTCCACCAGGGCCATCTAAATATATAATTTGCTGATTTGAACTGTTAACTCTATTCAAAGAAGGAAAGTACTCTCTAGTTTTTACTGTAAAGCCTTCCATTACATTTAATCTGCAATTTTCCAAAAAGCAATTCCACCTGCCTGTTTTCCAACCTCAGCAGAATCAACTAGCTCAAGTTTATCTAGGCTAATAACATCAACCTTTCCTGCTTCTCCACCTACCCCTTCAACAGAAACAAAAGCGTACTTATTATCCGGTGAAATTACAACTCCATGTGGAATATTTGTTGATGTTTTTATCTTGGAAATTTGCTTGCCTTTATCCAACGACCAAATAGAAACTGCTCCCTCGTTTTTTAAGGTTGTTATAATGTGTTTTCCATCAGGTGAAGCAGCTATATTGTATGGTCCTTCTCCTGTCTGAATTATTTCCTTAACTTTCCACTCTTCTACATCAACAATGAAGATTTTATTTGAGCCATTACCAGCTATATATAATTCTTTTCCGGATGGGGATGGAGTTACCCACGTTGGCTTATCTTTTGAATGATGCATCGCATTCCTGTGATGTTTATTGCTTTCGAGACTCAAAATACGCTTGACACTCAAGTCTATCGCGTCTATTTCAAATAGTTCTCCTGACATCATAGCTACAGAATAGTGAAGACTTCCATCTGGGGACATTCTTGATCCATGAGGCATAATACCTGTTTTTATTTGACTTATCTCTACCATATACTCCGGATCAACAACAGATACTGTGCTTGTTTTCATTAGACCATGTAAATTAAAATTAACTACATAAAGAAGTCCTGTTGTTTTCGATATTTGCATAGTAGCTGGAAAAAGACCCAACTCAACTTTTGATAGTGGCTCGTTGTTCTCAGTAGAATATTTCACAACTGATCCATTAGGACTTCCGTGTGCCAGTGTTAAATACCAATATTTACCGTTAGGATCAATAGTTATTCCGTGAGGACCCTCGTTTTCTGTAGGCATTACTCCAACTGAAACTCTGTCTGTTTCTTGAATTTCTTTTCCATCAAATTTTAATACTGAGACCTGATCATCTGATTCAGCGGCAACATAAACATAATAATCTTGTGAAAATCCAATATTAAAAATTAAAAAGCATAAAATAAAGTACAGTCTCTTCATGGTTTAATCAATTAATCTTGGTCTGTTTAAGTATTCATTGATTCTTGAATTATCTGGTTTTGTTGGTAATACTTTTGACGACCCAATTCCACCATTATGATCTGAATAAAAAACATGACCTTTATAGAGTTGTGCACCCCATGTCATTGCAGCATTAGGAATATATCCGTTTGGGTTTGCAGTGTTAATGTGACCTATCTCACGTCCCTGTCTAAAAAGATCACCCATAAGTTCACCACTTATATCAACTATCCTAACACCACCTGTGTACATTGCAACATATAGTATTTCATCCTCAATCCAGTAATTATGAGATCCGTGTCCAGGCAGTTCATATCTGGCAACTTCTACTGGATTATTTATATCAGTAAAATCTACAAAATGAAGGAAACCTGCGGTCTCATTAGTAGTATATACATCAATGCCTTGTGGAAAAATTTCATCACCTAATATTGTGTAAAACTTATCAGCCGATTTACTTTTAAAAGGAAAGGTAGCGTGATGAGCTCCTGATTCATAACTATAATTTGCCATTGCTACAGGATTTGATGGTGAACCACCAGCAACTCCATTTCCAACATCAATCATATAAACTCCATGCTTCCAATTAGAAGAGTACGCAATCCCATCCTCTATCCATACATCATGAATAGCTTGCCCTTTTTCTCCAATTTCAAACATACCAACTTCATATGGGTTTGTAGGATCCTCAATATTTATTACATAGAATCTTTCTCCATTGCTTAGAGCATAAACATGGTCCTCATATATAAACAAATTATGAACACCTCCCGTTAAGTTTGTTGTGTACTCTGATAGGGTTTTAACATCGTATGGGTTTGTTGTGTCTAGAATTACAATTCCGTTTCTCCTGTTGGATGCACCCTCTCTACTTATAATGGAAATTTTACCGTCAGCTGAAACCTTAACATCATTGACAGTTCTTGCGTCCACTTGAACGCTGTCAATTTTCTTTAAATTTGCTGGGTCTGTAACGTCCCAAAAATAAGTAGTTCCATCTGCACCCCAAGTACCAGATACTGCATAATCATTTCCATCTTGTCCTTCAAACACCCAAAAGTCAGAAGTGTGCTTATCTTGTACTGTGCCTGTTCCAACAGTAATAACCTCTCTTTGAATACCTCTGTCGTAAACAACTAATGGTTTTGAAATTGACTTTTCTCCAGCTGTTACGGTGATTAAATACTTACCTGCTGTTTCTGCAACAAATCTTCCATCATCTTTTATTAAGCCAGCAGCAGTTGAACTCTTATCAAAAGACTCTCCTGAGAAAGAATAACTTAAAGGGGCATCTGAAACAACACTTCCTTTATTATCATAAACAGTTGTTGAGAACTTAACCACGTCTCCTGTTCTGGCTACATCTAGGTTAGCACTAATTAAAAGCTTAGTGATTGGTGTTTCTTTGATTTTAAAGCTCAGTGATGTTGATATCCCATCAAGCTCAATTTTTAGTTTAGCATTTCCGGGCTTGACAGCTTTTATATTATTAAGGTTATCTATTTCAACTAAGTCATTATCAGAACTTATCTTAATGTCAGCATCAAACCTTGTAAAGCCATATGCATCGACCACTTTATACTGAAGAGGCACATATGTTCCAGTATATACTGTCTCTCTACTTAAGTTAACTTGCAGCTCTTTCGGCTTTGCGTAATTAACGGTCACATCAAAATCTCTACTCAACCTACCCTCTGACAGCCCTATACAAAGAGCAATAACTTTATGTTGACCTGGAATTTCTCCTTTGATTGTTCCCCTTCTTCTATTAATACTAATTCCATCGTCCCAATTTAATGCTCCATTTTTATTGTAATAAATTATGTTGGGACACTCTACCTTGTTTCCGTTCTGGTCTAAAATATTTGTTATGGGCTCAAAAATCTCACCAACATTAATTGATAAATTTTCAAGATTTGATTCCACGGTAAATTCTTGTGAGTTCAAATAAATTGTCGAGAACAATACTGCACTTAGTATAAATTTAAAATTGTAGTTTTTCATAATTAATTTTTGGGAAGTTAAATATATAAATTATAGTTTAAAAAAGATCTGCATTCATAACTTTTGACCATGCGTCAGCAAAGTCATCTATAAACTTTACTTTATTATCGTCTTGTGCATAAAGTTCTGCATATGATCTTAAAATTGAGTTTGATCCAAAGACTAAATCAACTGATGAAGCAGTCCATTTTAAAACTCCTGTCTGTCTGTCTCTTAACTCATAATGGTTGTCACCAATGAATGTCCACGTATTGTTCATATCAGTAAGGTTTACAAAAAAATCATTAGATAAAACACCTACATTATCTGAAAAAATTCCTGCAGAATTGTCAATATGGTTACTTCCTAACACTCTCATACCCCCAATAAGCACTGTCATTTCGGGAGCAGTTAATCCTAAAAGTTGTGCTTGATCCACCATTAATTCTTCTGGACTTGATTTAGATTTATCTCCAAACCAATTCCTAAATGCATCTCCTGCAGGCTCAAGGTTTGAAAATGATTCAACATCAGTCATTTCTTGTGATGCATCACCCCTACCTTTATTGAAAGGAATTATCAGTTTATGTCCTGCGGCTGAGGCTGCTTCTTCGATAGCGGAATTACCTGCTAAAACAATTGTATCAGCCAAGCTAATCTCCGCTTCAGACGAAATTAATTTCAATACTGAGAGAGTTTTTGAAAGTCTCTCGGGTTCATTTGCAGTCCAATCTTTCTGAGGTAACAAAGATATCCTTGCCCCATTAGCGCCTCCTCTTAAATCAGAATGTCTAAAAGTTTTCGCACTATCCCAAGCTACTGAAACTCTATCAGATATAGATAGCCCAGAGTTAGAAATCTTCCTTTTAATATCCTCTTCACTATAATCTCTTTTTCCTTTTGGAACTGGGTCTTGCCAAATTAAATTTTCTTTTGGAAAACTTGGTCCAATATACCTAGTTTTTGGCCCCATGTCTCTGTGTGTAAGTTTAAACCAAGCTTTAGCAAATGTATCAGAAAAATAATCTTGATCCTCTTTAAATTTTAGGCATATTTCCTTATAAACAGGATCCATTTTCATTGCCATATCAGCATCTGTCATTATGGGGTTAGTTCTTCTAGATTGATCATTTGCATCAAGCGGCCTATCTTTCTCCAATATTTCTGTTGGCTCCCATTGCCAAGCACCGGCTGGACTTTTTTGAAGCTCCCAATCATGATTAAACAACATATCAAAATATCCGTTATCCCATTCAGTTGGATTTGTTGTCCACGCACCCTCTAAACCACTTGTAACTGCTCCTTTTTCAGTAAGTGTCGGATTTATCCATCCAAACCCTTGGTCTTCAATATTCGCTCCCTCGGGCTCATTCCCAAGCTTTGAAGCATCACCATTACCGTGAGCTTTACCAACAGTATGACCACCTGCGGTTAAAGCCGCTGTTTCCTCATCATTCATTGCCATCCTTGCAAATGTTTCTCTAACTTGAAGAGCTGTTTTCATTGGGTCTGGTTTTCCATTTACTCCCTCAGGGTTAACATATATTAACCCCATGTGGGTAGCTCCCAAAGGTGTTTCAAGTGTTGATGGATCTTCTAAATCTTCATATCTGTTTTCACTAGCTGCCATAATTTCATCCTCTGGCCCCCAATATATATCAATTTCAGGTTGCCAAATATCAGGTCTTCCATATGAAAAACCAAATGTTTTTAAACCCATGCTTTCATATGCAATATTCCCAGCTAGAATAAAAAGATCTGCCCAACTAATTTTATTTCCATATTTCTTCTTTATTGGCCATAAAAGTCTTCTTGCTTTATCAAGGTTTCCATTGTCTGGCCATGAATTTAAGGGAGCAAACCTAAGGTTCCCAGTTCCTGCACCACCTCGACCGTCTGCAACTCTATATGTTCCTGCAGCATGCCAAGCCATCCTTATCATTAGTCCTCCATAATGTCCCCAGTCAGCTGGCCACCATGATTGGGGTGTGATCATTAATTCATGCATGTCATTTTCTAGTGCAGTAAAATCAAGTGTTTTAACTTCCTCTCGGTAATTAAAGTCTTTAGAATATGGATTTGACTTAACATCATGTTGGTGAAGTATGTCTAAATTAAGTCTTTTTGGCCACCATTTTAATGGCGATGTTTCTGGTGATGTGGATGCACCATGTACAAAAGGGCATTTTCCATTAGACATAGTGTTGGCAGAAGATCCGTTTTTTCCAAAATGTTCCATAATTAAAAGTTTAGCATGTTAATTTAAAAACTTTTTAAATATTGGCATAATAACTTAAGAAACTTATTAATATTTTTTACTTAGACATTATAATTAAAGATTATAACTAAATACGGTGACAAAAAGCTATTTAAAATTTAATAACCTTAATTTTATTTTTTTTTAAATTTATAAATGAGATATTATTTTATAATTGGCTACTTGTTTTTAATAATATATTGGACATATATTAAGTTGTTAAAGAAAAAATGAGATATAATATTATTGAAACAGAAAAAGATCAAAGACAAAAAGAGCTTAATGGAAATACCATGCTTTACAAAAAAACCAAAATTGAGCATGATTCTTCAATAAGTGAATATGAAATGGTAATTACTTATTTTGAAAACGACATTGATTTTGGTGTTTTTAGGGATAACGTTGTAATTAAAGATGAGGAGTTAGTTAATTTTCTTAAATCAATTTTTTTTGATTACATGTTAACGAACATAAAGCCTTCTTAAAAATTAAATTATGATAACAAATCGAGATTTAGTTGAAAATACAAAACCAATTTTAAAAGATATTTACATACAAGTATTTTTGTGCCTAGCTTTAGCTTCTATTTTGCCACAAATAATTGCATCTCCAGCTCCACAAAATCCAATTTTAAATGTTATGGTGGTTTGTCTATCAGGATATATTCAATTAGGTATTGCTGTTTTTTGTCTTGATGTTTATAATAAAGGTGAGGGAGATTTTACAACAATCTTCAGTCGTTTTAACAGTACAAAACCTATTCTTTTTATACTAATTCTCTCAATCGCTGTTATTCTTGGGTTTATACTTTTAATCATACCTGGAATTATTTTATCACTAATGTACTCTCAGGTTTTTTTCATACTTGCAGATGATCCCGATGTTGGTGTAATTGAAGCTTTTAACTTAAGCGAAAAAATGATGAGAAATAATAAATGGCAACTCTTTATGCTTAACTTGGAAGCCATTTTATACTTTATTGCTGGAGTTTTTACTTTATTTATTTGGTGGGTATGGCTTCTTCCAAGGTATTCTATAGCATACGCTGGTTTTTATGAAGAGCTTAAAAAAGAGTTTAAACATTAAACCCTACTTTAAAAAAATAAATTTGAAAAATACAACGACTTTTGATGTAATTATAATTGGCGGTGGATTAGCAGGGTTAACAAACGCCATCCATTTGTCAAAATTTAAATATAGTGTTTTACTAATTGAAAAAAACGAATATCCAAAACACAAAGTATGTGGAGAATATATTTCTAATGAAGTACTTCCGTATTTAAACTCTTTAGGGATTGATCCAATAAAAGAAGGGGCTAAAAAAATTAATAAAGTGCAAGTTAGTACTACAAAAGGTAATCTAATTAAAGGAGAATTACCTTTAGGAGGTTTTGGGATGAGTCGATATTTTTTGGATATCTTATTGATGAAAAAAGCACAAACAAATGGAGTTCAGGTTTTGAAAGATGCCGTAAACTCTGTAGTTTTTAAAAAAGGAGTTTTTACAGTTCAGACTAAAGATTCAAAATATTTTCAAAGTAAAATTACCATTGGCGCTTTTGGTAAAAGGTCATTATTAGACTTTAAAATGAAAAGGGAATTTATTAAAAAAAAATCACCTTATCTAGCTGTTAAAATACATGTTAAAGGAGATTTTCCAGAGGACCTTATAGCTCTACATAATTTTAAAGGGGGGTATTGTGGGGTTTCAAAAGTAGAAAACAATTCGATTAACTTATGTTATATTACAGAATATGACTTATTTAAAAAACATAGAAATATTACAGATTTTCAGCAACAAGTAGTCTTCAAGAATAAACACTTAAAAAAAATATTTGAGGAATCTAACTCTGTTTTTGAAAAACCACTAACAATAAGTCAAATTTCTTTTGAAACAAAAAAACCCGTAGAGAATCATATCATTATGTGTGGAGATACTGCAGGTATGATTCATCCATTATGTGGAAATGGAATGGGAATGGCTATTACTAGTGCAAGACTAGCAAGTATTCGAATACTTCAATTTTTAAATGGAGAAATAAAAACTAGAGAAAGTTTTGAAAAAAAATATTTTAGTGATTGGAATAAAGAATTTAAAACACGATTAAAGACTGGACACTTTATAGCAAAGTTGTTTAAAAGTCAAACTGTTTCTCAAATTGCTTATTCAATTTTAAAAATAATCCCTTTTTTATTACCTAAAATAATACAATATACTCATGGAAAATACATCAAACCAATATGAGTTTTTTCATTGACACCTCTCAACGATCCTCAGAAATGGAAATCATGGATGATTTTTCAATGGGAGGAGCTCTTTTTAGAGACACACTTGACAAGCTTGAAATAATTAATAGATTTTTAGGTGGTAACTCAGTGACAATCATGGGCCTCAAAAAATTACTTGAAAATCAAACCAAAAATAAGATAATTACAATTGTAGATCTAGGATGTGGTAATGGTGATATCCTAAGAGATGTTGCGAAGTTTGGGAGAAAAAACAACTATTCTTTTAAACTGATAGGAATTGATGCAAACTCTTCAGCAATAGAGTATGCACAGGAATTATCAAAAGAGTATACAGAAATTTATTTTAAAACGATTGATGTACTATCGGAAGATTTCAAAAAACAATCATATGATGTCGTTTTGTGTACCCTATTTTTACATCATTTTAAAAATGCAGAACTTATATCATTTCTAAAAACAATTACTAATAAAGCAACAATTGGTGTTGTTGTTAATGATTTACATAGACATAAATTAGCCTATTATCTTTTTAAACTAATAGGATTTTTTATAAAAAATAAAATGGTCAAACAAGATGGATTAACATCTGTTTTGAGAGCTTTTAAAAGAAAAGATTTGGAAAATATTGCAAAAGAAATAAAAGTTCATTTTTCAATCCAGTGGAAATGGGCTTTTCGATATTTGTGGATCCTAAAAAAAGATCTTATTGATTAAAAAACTATTCTTTGTATTAGAAATATCATGAGTGTTAAAATAATATCCATAGCAAAAAAACTGCCAAAGTACGTTAAAGAAACAAAAGAGATCATTCCATTTGTTAAACAATGGATGCAAGATCAGGAAAGCAGGTTTCAAAGAAAAGTTTTAAAAATTTTTGAGGGAGCTGGGGTAGATAAACGTTACTCTATCATGGACGCAGAAGAAGTTTTTTTAAATACATCCTTTGAAGAAAAAAACAATATTTATATTAAAGAGGTAACAAAACTTGCAGAACAATCATTATTAAAATCTTTAAAAAAGGCAAAATTACAGCCTACGGATATTGATTACATCATAACAGTTAGTTGTACTGGAATTATGATCCCCTCAATGGACGCTTATTTAATTAATAGTTTACAAATGAGACAAGATATTATTAGGCTTCCCGTTACAGAAATGGGATGTGTGGCTGGAATTTCAGGGATCATTTATGCAAAAAACTTTTTGAAATCGAATCCAAATAAACGAGCTGCTATTATATCAGTTGAAGCATCTACCGCTACCTTTCAAATGCAAGATTATTCTATGGCGAATATTGTAAGTGCTGCAATTTTTGGAGACGGTGCGGCTAGTGTTATTTTATCTTCTTATAAGGAAGATAAAGGACCTGTAATTATAGATGAATCTATGTATCATTTCTATAATTCCATTGATATTATGGGCTTTAAGTTGGTGAATACAGGACTGCAAATGATCCTAGACAAAAAGGTACCTGAAATAATTTCTAATCACTTTCCTAAAATTATTCATCCATTTTTAGAAAGAAATAACTTAAAAATTGAAGATATAAATCATTTAATTTTTCATCCTGGTGGAAAAAAAATTGTACATACTGTTGAGGGTATATTTAGAACATATGGGAAAAATATAGATGATACAAAAGAAGTTTTAAAATTGTATGGGAATATGTCAAGTGCTACTGTTTTATATGTTTTAGAACGGTTCATGGATGGGGATAGAAAAGAGGGAGAGAAGGGTCTAATGCTCAGTTTTGGTCCAGGATTTTCCGCACAAAGAATATTGTTAGAATGGTAAAAGAATTTGAAAACAAAAAAGAATGGGCGCTAATTTTAGGCGGCTCAAGTGGATTGGGTTTAGCTACTGCAAAAAAATTAGCAAAACACGGAATGAATATTTGTATTATTTATAGAAACTCTAGATCTCAACTAGATCAAATGAAGAAAGATTTTAGAGAAATTACACAGGAGTCTGTAAGTTTTGTCAGTTATAACAAGGATGCTTTTCAACCGGAAAAGAGAATAGAGTTAATTGAAGATTTGAAAAAAGAGATAGATGGTGGTAAAATTAAAGTATTAGTACACAGTATTGCCAAAGGAAATTTAAAGCCAATGGTTTCAGATTCAATTCCAGTACTGCAAACAGATGATTTTCAATTAACAATTCAAGCAATGGGAATTAGTTTATATGATTGGGTGAAAGCTGTTTTTGAAGCAAAACTATTTTCAGATGATGGTCGTGTAGTTAGCTTTACAAGTGAGGGTAATAGCAAAGCGTTGAGAAATTATGCAGCGGTGTCTGCTGCAAAAGTAACATTAGAAGCTATTACAAGAAATATTGCATTGGAATTTGCTAGTTTTGGGATTAGAGCTAATTGTATTCAAGCAGGGGTTACAGACACTGCATCCTTTCGAATGATTCCAGATAGTAATAAATTAAAAAAACACTCTTTAGAGCGCAATCCTTTCAATAAACTTACTTTACCAGAAGATGTAGCTAATGTTGTATATTTATTATCAAAGGACGAGGCTTCTTGGATTAATGGAACTACTATCATAGTGGATGGAGGAGAGCATATTAATTAATAGAGTAATTTCAATTTTAAATTTTTAACTGTAGATAATAAAAATTAAACAAACATAGATTTTTTATTAATTGAAAAAAGAAACTATAATACAGCTTTTACCTTATGAAGCTCCTTTTTTATTTGTAGAGGAACTAACTTACATATCGGAAGATCGATCCGAGGGATACTATACTCTTAAAAAAGATGAATTTTTTTATTTAGGTCATTTTAAAGATAATCCTATAACGCCTGGTGTTATTTTAACTGAGATTATGGCTCAAATAGGATTGGTTTGTCTAGGTATTTATCTACTAAGGAAGGATCTCTATAAAATGGAGAGGCCACAAATAGCAATTTCGAACAGTGAAGTAGATTTTTTATTACCTGTTAAACCCAAAGAACGTGTTAAGGTGGTTTCAGAAAAAATATATTTTAGATTCAATAAACTAAAATGTAAAGTTCTGTTGTTTAACGAAAAGAACAAATTGGTTTGCAGAGGAACAATTTCAGGTA
>CAJPUS010000008.1 GCA_905380995.1 uncultured Flavobacteriaceae bacterium | reverse complement strand
ATCTTTGGTAGCTGTTTTGATTTTTCCAATTTGTATTCAATTCTTTTTGTATCAAACATATTTTGTGAAATTTTTATATCAATATTTTTACCTGTATCAAAATCTTCAAATGAATTTGCAAAAACTACATTATTTCCTATAAAATCATCTAGGGATGTAACGAGCACCAATTTATCATTAATGTTTATACCTAAAACCAATTTTAAAAGATTTATTTGGTTGTCTCTGGTTTTAATCGCCTGAAGTAAAGAAAGCTCTGCTTGTGCAAGTGTTATCCTTATTTGTTCTACATTCTCTTTCTCTTGAAACCCATTTTTATATAGTTCAGTTACCTCATTAAGATCTTTTTTGAAGTTTTCAAGGTTATTCTCTAAAAGAGAGATTCCTTCATTGAGGGTGGCAACAAGACTATAAAGTTTAATAATACCTTCTCTAACTTCCAATAATGTTTTTTCAAAAAAATTTTCAGAAGTTGCTAGAAAGATTTTACTATATTCCAAACCAACTAACCATGAACCATCAAATAATAATTGCTCCATTCTAACAGATCCAATTGCAGTCTGTTCTGTGCCAAACTGAATCTCAGAAAAATCTCCTTTATTTCCACCGAAAAATTCGGCGGGAATTAATGAAGTTGGGAGTTCTAGGTTATTCAAATAGTTTAAATCTAGTGAAATATTAGGTAGTCCAATTGCGATAGTTTTCCATCTTTCCTGATATGCCATTTGTATTTCTCTCTCTGCATTTTTTAAATTTCTATTATTTTCAATTCCATATTTTACAGCATCTTCTATGCTTAAGCTAACTACCTCTGATTGGGAATAACATATGTTTGATATAAATAGTACTAATAAAAGTTTTCTCATTTTTTTATCATTTTGATTATCCATTTAGGGATTGATTTTTTTCTCTCAAGCATAAGGGTATTGAACTCCTTTGTATTAAGCTTCTCCATTTTCTTTAGTATTGGGCTACACATAAATGGGAAAACTATTAAGCTCATAATATTTGTTACAAAATGGATTGGCTCTACTTGAGTGTATATTCCTTTTTTTACCCCTTCTTGATATTGTGCAACAAGCCTTGAACTCATTATCATTTTTGTTGATGGCATTTTTAAAAAGGAAGTAGGATTGTTTTTTAGTTCATTTAATACAAAAGTTGGTAGTAGAGGTTCAGCTATTGTCATGTCTATGTATTTTTCACAGGTGAGTTTAATTTTTTCTTCTAATGAAGTTTTCTCATCATTATAGACTTCAACCATTTTACTTAAGAATTCAAAAAGAGTCTCGAACATTATTATTTCAAATAATTTCCATTTACTTGTGAAATAATAATTTAATAGTGCAAGGTTAATTTCAGATTCCTTGGCAATTTCTCTGGTAGTTGTGGCACTGTAACCCTTTTTTAAAAAAAGAGATTTAGCCGCTGTTTTAATTTTTATTTCAGTTTCAGAATATTCTTTCTTCATGATTAAAATGACTGCAAATTAAATTTAAACAATTGAATTAAACAAATGATTAATAAAAAATTAACAATAAATTAAAAAGTATATTTATTTTTGAATCAATTAATGATAATGATTAAATACATTAAATTTTTTGAGGATTACCTTAAAAAAGAAATAAAATATAATAAACCAGAAAACCTTTACAAGCCTGTAAAATATCTTTTAGAATCTGGTGGTAAAAGATTAAGACCAATAATAGCGTTACATGTATCTGAACTATTAGGAGGTAATATATCTGACACACTTCCAGCAGCAGCAGCGTTAGAAATTTTTCACAATTTTACTTTGGCACATGATGATATCATGGATAATTCTATGTTGCGAAGAGGTAAAAAGACTATAAATTCAAAATGGGATAATAACACTGGAATTTTATCTGGAGACGTAATGCTTATAATATCATTCGAGATTTTAAACCAATATCAAGAATCAAAATATATACATTTATCAAAAAAACTTACTGAAATATCAAGACTCGTTTGTGAAGGTCAACAAGCTGATATGGATTTTGCATCTAAAAATGACATTACGGAAAATGAATATTTTGAGATGATTAAAAATAAAACAGCAGTTCTTATAGGTTGTTCATTTATGTTTGGAGGTATTGTTGCAGAGGCTAATGACTTAAATACTGATTTATTATATAAAATTGGATTGAATCTTGGTATAGCTTTTCAACTAGAAGATGATTTACTTGATTGCTTTGGGGATCAGGAAAAGTTTGGAAAAAAAATAGGGGGGGATATTGTAGAAAAGAAGAAAACCTTATTATACCTTTTCACAAATTCAAAATTAGAGACAGAAAAGAAATTAGAATTTGAAAATATTTTTAATTCTAATGAAATTGAAGAGTCCAAAAAAATTTATACTATTAAATCATTTTATGAAACTTCTGGAGCTTTAGAATATCTTAAAAATAAAGTCAGATTTTATTTTAATGAAGCGGAGATGCTAATTGATAAGTTAGAATTAGATAACGAAACTAAGAAAAAATTAAATCTATTTTGTAAGACTTTATTAAATAGAGAAATTTGATATTCTTTTTAATAGTGACTTAATAAAAGTTTTAATATCAACGGTGAGAAAAAGAGAAAGTTCCTCTATAACTGATGTCTTTTCATCTAAAAATTTAAATATTTTTATTGGATCATTATTTTTAAACAAATCAGAAAACACTTGGGATCCTTTACCTTTAGAAGCAATTAAAACATCCAAAAATAAAAGGTCATAATACCAAAATCTATTTTTAAATCTTATTTTTGATAAAGGTTTATTTTGTTTCAAAGAGTCAACTATAATATCGATTTTTTTAATTGAATTTTTAATCGTGTAGCCTGTGCTTGGTTTTGACCATCCACCCGCTGTTCCAATTTGAAAATAAGTATCGGTGTTATTTTCAAAGAAAGGGTAACATGTCATAGGAATCATACCATTTTCTTTATCTGTAACAGAATAACCTGTTATATTATTTTTTTTAAGATAACTTTTAATTTCTTTTTCATACTCATTATCATTAATTATGTCTTTTGAGAAAAGAGTATATTCAACCAAGGCTTTATTTTTTGAAAATGGTAATACATACATAAATCTAATTTCATCTTTTTGATCAACACTAAAATCCATAAATGTTATTTTGTTATCATCAAAACTCTCGCTTTTAGTCTCAATAGTCCATCCGATAAAGTGTTGTTTTAATAAAGGATATTTTTTGAAAGTAACTTCATTATAAATACTTGAAAAAATAATTGAAGAACTAAATTCACCACTATCTGTTTTTACTATGTTATTTTTTTCATCAATTTCATTAATATTCGAATTTAAATATTTAAAATTGGATGCTTTTAAAATTTTGTTTCCAATGTGTGAGTAAAATTGATTTGATTTTATCATTTTATACTTATATGGATTAAGTAAAAATATATTGTAATAACTTGAATCTTTATACTCTGCAAACTCCCACTCTTTAAAAACCATTTCATCAAGTACAGATTCTTTATCATTCCAAAAACCAAATGTTTTGTCATTCACGTTTTTATTCTCTCTTTCAATAATTAGTATTTTTTTATCGTTGAAGAATTTGTCTGAAATAAAAGCATTTGAAAGTAATAAACCTGACGCTCCAGCACCACAAATTATATAGTCAAATTTCTCCAAGCTGTTTTAAATTTTATAGTTTTGCAGAATTGATTTCTAATATACAAATATGGACCAAATAATTGAATACTTTTCAAGTTTAAACCCTGTTATTGGAGCTTTATATGCAACTCTTTTTACTTGGGGAGTTACTGCTTTAGGTGCCTCAACTGTTTTCTTATTTAAGACAATGAGTAGGATGGCTTTAGATGGTATGCTAGGATTTACTGGAGGTGTTATGGTTGCAGCTAGCTTTTGGAGCCTATTGTTTCCTGCCATTGAAATGAGTGCTGGTGATGGATTTATTAAGGTGTTACCTGCAGCTATTGGTTTTGGACTAGGTGCATTATTTATATTTGGAGTAGATAAAATTTTACCTCACATTCACATAAATTTTAAAGAACCTGAGGGGATTAAGACACCTTGGAGGCGAACAACCCTTCTTACACTTGCCGTAACATTGCACAATATTCCAGAGGGTCTTGCAGTAGGAGTTTTATTTGGAGGAGTTGCAGCTGGAATTCCTGAAGCATCAATTGCTGGAGCAGTAGTATTAGCATTTGGTATTGGTCTTCAAAATTTTCCTGAAGGTATTGCTGTTGCAATGCCACTAAGAAGATCAGGATTAAGTAAACGAAAAAGTTTTTGGTATGGACAGCTCTCTGCAATAGTTGAACCAATTGCAGGTGTTATAGGTGCACTTGCAGTCACTTTCTTCACGCCTATACTTCCATATGCCTTAGCTTTTGCTGCAGGAGCAATGATTTTTGTAGTAGTAGAAGAAGTGATACCAGAAACTCAGCTAGATAAATATACTGATATTGCAACTCTTGGTTTCATAGGCGGCTTTATAATAATGATGACTCTTGATGTAGCTCTTGGTTAATTATTATCATTAAAAGAATCCCAACCAGAACTATTAATATTGATTTTTTGACCCAAACTTGTAATCATACAATTATCGTTTTTATTATTTACGCATGTCCCAATAACTGATAGAAATTGAGACTGTTTAATTTTTTTTAAATTTCTTTTTGAGGTAGTAAATAAGAGTTCATAATCTTCACCCCCATTTAGTGATGCAGTAGAATAGTCAATTTTAAATTCTTCACATACTTTTTTTGTAATTTCAGATACAGGTATTAGGTCCTCATTAATGTGAAACGACAGTCCTGATGATCTTGAAAGATGATTTATTTCGGTAGATAAACCATCGCTAATATCAATCATTGAGCTTGGAATAATCTTTAATTCCTCTAAATAGTCAATTATATCGATCCTTGGCTCTGGCTTTAATTGTTTTTGAATACAGTATGTGTATTGACTCAAATCTGGTTGAGAATTTGGGTTAACTTCAAATACTTTCTTTTCTCTCTCTAAAACTTGAAGACCCATGTAGGCTGCTCCTAAATCTCCAGAAACTACCAATAAATCATTAATTTTTGCACCATTTCTCTCTATAATTTTTCTGTTTTTTGTATTGCCTATGCATGTAACGGATATTACTAATCCTTTGTTCGAAGATGTAGTATCACCGCCAATTAAATCAATATTATAATTTAAACAGGCTAATTTAATTCCTTCGTATAATTCTTCTAATGCATTAATTTTAAACCTATTTGAAACTGCAATTGACACCAAAATATGTGATGGTTTTACGTTCATAGAAATTATATCTGAAATATTAACTACTACACTTTTATAGCCTAAATGCTTCAGAGGGACATATGACAAATCAAAATGAATACCCTCGACTAAAATATCTTGTGATATTGCTATATTGGTTTTATCAAAATTTAATAATGCAGCATCATCACCAATATCGATAATTGTTGACTTTTTGGTTTTTTTGAAAGTTTTAGTAATTCTTTTTATGAGATCAACTTCGCTAATATTTGAGAGATTATCTTCTTCTTTATTACTTTTATCATTCATTTTTCAAATTTAAGTTAAATGATCTGTTAAATAGGAATAAAAATTCTAAGATAATTATAGATTTATTAACACTTAAAAATATTTAAAAAACCTTGATTTAATTGTATATTTGCACAATTAAAAAGCATTAAAATGGCATACACTGAGGAAGAGTTAAAGAAACAACTAGAGACTAAAGAATACGAGTATGGTTTTTATACAGATATTGACTCCGAAACTTTCCCTGTCGGTCTTAATGAGGAAATTGTAGTAGCCATATCAAAAAAGAAAAATGAGCCAAAATGGATGACAGAATGGAGACTGGACGCATTCAATATATGGAAAGGAATGGATAAACCAACCTGGTCAAATCTTAAATACAAAGAACCAGATTATCAAGCAATCTCCTATTACTCAGCCCCAAAGAAAAAACCAGATCTTAAATCTCTAGATGAAGTTGATCCTGAACTTATTAAAACATTTAATAAGCTTGGAATTTCGATTGACGAACAAAAAAGACTAAGTGGAGTCGCAATGGATGTTGTTGTAGATTCCGTCTCAGTAGCGACATCTTTTAAAGATACTTTAGAAGAAAAAGGAATAATTTTTTGTTCAATCTCAGATGCGATAAAAAATCATCCTAAACTTGTCAGAAAATATATAGGAACTGTTATTCCAAAAAGAGATAATTACTTTGCAGCACTAAATTCTGCAGTATTTTCAGATGGATCATTTTGTTACATACCTAAAGGAGTAAAATGTCCAATGGAATTGTCTACCTATTTCAGAATTAATCAAGCTGGAACTGGACAATTTGAAAGAACCCTATTAATTGCTGACGAAGCAAGTTATGTTAGCTATCTCGAAGGATGTACTGCTCCTTCAAGAGATGAAAACCAACTTCATGCTGCAGTTGTAGAATTAATATCATTAGATGACGCTGAAATAAAATATTCTACAGTTCAAAATTGGTTTCCAGGTGATAAAGATGGGAAAGGTGGTGTATTTAATTTTGTTACTAAAAGAGGTATTTGTCATAACAGATCAAAAATTTCTTGGACTCAGGTTGAAACTGGCTCAGCAGTAACATGGAAATATCCATCATGTGTTTTAAAAGGAAATGATTCAATTGGTGAGTTTTACTCTATCGCAGTTACAAATAACTTTCAACAAGCTGATACAGGAACTAAAATGATACATATTGGTAAGAATACAAAAAGTACAATTATCTCCAAAGGAGTTTCAGCTGGAAAATCACAAAATAGTTACAGAGGATTAGTCAAAATATCACCTATGGCAGATAATGCTAGAAACTTCTCTCAATGTGACTCCTTACTGATGGGAAATAATTGTGGTGCACATACATTCCCATACATCGAAGCTCAAAATAAATCAGCTCAAATTGAGCACGAAGCTTCTACTAGTAAAATTGGTGAGGATCAAATTTTTTATTGTAATCAAAGGGGGATTGACACGGAGAAGGCTATAGCGCTAATTGTAAATGGATTTAGTAAAGAAGTACTAAATAAATTACCCATGGAGTTTGCTGTTGAAGCTCAAAAATTATTAGAAATATCATTAGAAGGATCAGTTGGTTAAAAAATATGCTAGAAATAGACAATTTACATTGTGAAATAGACGGCAAGTCAATTTTAAAAGGTATAAACCT
>CAJPUS010000007.1 GCA_905380995.1 uncultured Flavobacteriaceae bacterium | reverse complement strand
TATTTCTCATGCGTTTCAAAGAAAGAACGAACCAACCTGTAATTTTTTTGGACAGTTGGAACATAAAATTGATCTTCATTTCTATGAACCTCTATGTTATGTAATTTTAATTTATCAATGAACGCTTTGGTTTTATTGTTATCATTTCCTTTATTAAACGTATATCCTTTGACTCTTTTTTGAGTTGATTCGGTTAGTGCAGATTTAAAAAATTTACTTTGATAATCTTTAAGTGATTCTTTATTTTCCACTGAGGCCTTAACTGTTGTCATACCTGATATATATTGATTTCTAATTGTAAAAGGGAATGTAATTTCTCCAAATTGTGTTTTCTGCTTATGACCCCTAGAACTTGCTTGTTCAAATAGAATTCCAATACCACCTAAATAATCTGGATATGCTGATCCATAACCTGGATATGTTCTGTCAAATATTTCTCTTGTAAAATATAATGTTCCAATATCATCTAAGGCTTTAGAATAATATGAACCAAATAGAAAATTAAAATAATCATAATTTTCCTTTGGTATTACTGGATTTAGTGAACCGTTTGGTTTAAAGGGAACAAAGAAGTAGGTACTATTTGAACCCATCTCATGGAAATCTGTAGTCACATTTGGCTGCCATAAGTGATACCATTTTAACTTACCTCTACTTTCAGGATGAATTCCTAGATACCAGTCTCTATTTAAATCAAACCAATAATGGTTTGTTCTTCCACCAGGCCAATATTCATTATGTTCAGCATCTTGTGGGTCGTCAACCAGCGGGGATCCTTTATAAATGTTAGCCCAATTTGAATGTCTATCTCTACCATCAGGATTAATTGTTGGGTCAACTAAAATTATAGAATTAGACAAATAGTCTTTTACCTCAACTTGTTCAGAGCTTACTAAGGTGTAGGCAGTAAGTAATGCTGCTTCAGAACTTGATGGCTCATTACCATGGACACCATAACCTAAGTTTATTATCACAGGAAAATCTTCTGGTTTTTTTAAATCTTCATTATAATTTTGATGATCTGGATTAATATATGATAGATGCTTATCTCGAATGCTCTCTAGATTAGAAATTTTATCAGGTGACGAAATCGCAAGTATTAATAACTTTCTTTTCTCATAAGTCTCTCCGTAATAATGAATTTGAGCTTTATCTGATACTTCAGACAAGTATTCCATATATGAAACAATTAAATCGTGTCTAGTATGCATTTCACCAATAGGATATCCTAAAAACTCTTCAGGTGATTTAATATTTTCATCAAAAGGAGCATATTTTTCAAAATAATAATCTTGAGAAAATAATGAACCTATAAATAGTAAGTTAAATAATAGAATTTTTTTCATAATAAGTTAAGTTTATATAAATATATTCATTTTGAATTCTTTTAACACCTGTAATTTAAGTATTTAGTTATATTTGAAATCATTAGAATTATCTACATGAGAAATATTTTAGTAATAATTTTAAGCATATTCATAAATAATACGGTCCAATCTCAAAATTATTGGCAGCAAAATGCCGATTACAAAATTTCTGTTGATGTCAATGCTAAGAAAAACTCATATAAGGGCAATCAAGAGATTCTCTATAAAAACAACTCAAGAGATACATTAAATAAGATCTTTTTTCATCTTTATTTCAATGCTTTTAAGGTTGAGAGCGATATGGCTGTAAGATTAAAAAATGGAGATGATATTAATACTAGATTTGATGTTGATATTAGTCAATTAAAACCTGAAGAAGAAGGCTTTCTAAATGTTACTAATCTCAAACAAGACAATTTAAAAGTTGAAACTTATTTATCTGATACAATTCTAGAGGTAACACTTGCTAATCCATTAGAACCAGGTGAATCATCTGTTTTTACAATGAATTTCAATGGACAAGTCCCTGTTACTATTAGAAGAGCCGGTAGGGACTCACCTATGGGAGTTAAATTTTCAATGGCTCAATGGTATCCAAAAATATCAGAATATGATTATGAAGGATGGAATACTGCTCCATATACTGGTAGAGAATTTCATGGTGTTTGGGGAGATTTTGATGTCACAATAAAAATAGATGAAGATTATATTGTTGCAGCTTCTGGATATCTTCAGGAGAGCGACGCTTCAAATTTCAAACTTGGAAAAAAATCTGGTAATAAAAGAATATGGAATTTTCTTGCTCCAAAAGTTCATGATTTTACATGGGCTGCAGATCCTGATTATATTCACGATATATTCGAAGGACCAAATGGTGTGAAACTAAATTTTTATTATAAAAATGATCCCAAAATAATTGATAATTGGAAAGCTGTTCAACCAATAACTGCTGAGCTTATGGAATTCTTTAATGAAAATATTGGAATTTATCCATATGAACAATATTCGGTTGTTCAAGGAGGTGATGGTGGAATGGAATATTCTATGCTTACACTAGTAAATTCCGGATATGAATTTGTACCACTTGTAAGTGTTACTTCTCATGAGCTTGCTCATGCATGGTTTCAAGGAGTCCTTGCAACTAATGAAATGAATCATGAGTGGATGGATGAAGGTGCAGCAAGTTTCTTTGGTGATTTAGCAGAGAGTTTTGTTCTTGGTTCTGATTTCAATAGAAGCATAAGAAGCTCTTACGCTAGATATATTAGTCTAGCAAATTCTGGACAAGAAATGCCTCAGTCAACAAATGCTAATAGATATAAGTATAACAGAGCATATGAATCAACTGCATATTCAAAAGGTTTTGTTTTTTTGAGTCAGTTAAGATATATAATTGGGCTTGAGGCGTTCAATAAAACTATAAAGAATTATTACAATACTTATAAATTTACACACCCCCTACCTGATGATTTAAGAAGAATTGCAGAACAGTCCTCAGGTATTTTGCTAAACTGGTACTTAACAGATTGGACTCAAACAACAAATAAGATTAATTATGCTATTAACCAAATTGAAGAAAATGAAAATAAATCTTTAATTACGTTAGAGAGAATAGGCTTAATGCCTATGCCATTGGAAGTATTAGTCAGTTATAAAGATGGTACAGAAGAATATTACTATATCCCTATTTCTTTAATGAGAGGTGAAAAGAAACAACCTTTATATGCAAAAAATTGGACACAAGTTAAAGATTGGTCCTGGGCATATAAAAAATATATTTTAGAGGTTAACAGTAAATTAGAATCTATAAAATCAATTGATATAAATCCTACAGGACTTATTGCAGACACTGATTATTCAAATGATATAATTATATTAGACTAAAATGGAGAAATTATTATTGATATTTGAAAATATTTCATCCTTTAACAGGGCTTTAATTATAGTTTCTGGAATTACTTTTTTTTGGGTAATTGAGGGAATAGCTCCATTTAAATTTCTCAATTATAAAAAATGGAGACATTCAATTCCAAATTTTTTATTGACACTTACTACCATAATTGTAAACTTTTTCTTTGCTTTTCTATTAGTTTTTGCTGCTGATTGGTCAAATGAAAACAATTTTGGAATTATTCATTTAATAAACTCATCTACATTAATTAGCATAATCTTAGGACTACTGGTGCTTGACTTAATTGGAGCTTATTTACCTCACCTAGTCCAACATAAGGTTAAGTTGCTTTGGTATATTCATATAGTTCATCATACCGACCATAAAGTAGATACTACAACAGCAAATAGACATCATCCATTTGAAAGTGTAGTTCGGTTTGTTTTTACTTTTATTGGTATTTTCATTTCTGGAGCACCTATTGGGCTTGTCCTAATGTATCAGTCTTTATCTGTTATTGCATCTCAGTTTAATCATGCTAATATTCAGATCCCTAACAAAGTTGATAGATTACTAAGCTATATTATTGTATCTCCTAATATGCACAAAGTTCACCATCACTTTAAACTTCCATATACTGATTCAAATTATGGTAATATTTTTTCGATTTGGGATAGACTTTTTGGGACCTACATGGAGTTAAGAAAAGACAAAATCATATACGGAGTTGATACAGATTTAGATGAAATTCAGAACTCTAAGTTTGCTAGTTTACTTGATAGACCATTTAAGAAATGGTTCAACCATTTTAATTAATATTTTCAATTTCAGTTAAAAGATTACTAATATTAATTGAGGACTGATTTCCACTCCGCATATCCTTTAATTTGAAAATATTTGATTTTATCTCTTCCTCACCAATTATTATTACATAATCAACTCCCTTTTGGTTAGCATAATCCATTTGTTTTTTGATTTTTTCACCTGAGGGGTATAGCTCACATATGATATTTTTTTCCCTTAATTGATCAACATAAGATATTATACTATCTAGGTTTTCTAGACCAAAATTTAGAAAAAGGAAAGACTTTGAAGAATCTAATTCACTAGGAAATAGTTTTAATTCTTCCAGTATTAAGAATATTCTATCAAAGCCGAAAGATATTCCAAATCCACTAAGTCTTGGGTTGTTTTTTTGAATTAAATCATCATATCTACCACCTCCTCCTATTGAGCCAATGCTAAACTCTGCTGGAGAGGAAACTTCAATGATTGTCCCTGTGTAGTAGCTGAGCCCTCTAGCTAGAGATAAATCAACATTAAGATTAATATTATTTAAATTGAATTTTTGTGAAGTTTTAATTATTTCTTCGAGTGAATCAACTCCACTTAATGAAATATTATTTGAAATGAAAAGACTTCTTAAATTTTTAATCATCTCTTCGTTAGACCCTTTTATTTTAAGTAGAGACTTTAATTGATTAACTGAGTCATCTGATAAGTTTCTATCTTTTAGTTCTTTCACTACTCCATCGATTCCTATTTTATCAGTTTTATCAAGGATAGAGGCTATCTCTGTTACACTTTCTAATTTCATTAACTTGGATACTCCCTCTAAAATTTGTCTATTGTTAATTCTAAGATCCACCTTTGGCATTCCTAATTTTTTGAAGACAGAATCATAGACTTTAATACATTCTAACTCATTTAAAATATTTGACTCACCAATAATATCAACATCACACTGAAGAAATTCTCTAAATCTTCCTTTTTGAGGTCTTTCAGCACGCCAAACTAATTGAGTTTGAAATCTTTTAAATGGGAACGAGATGTTATTCAAATTTTGAGAGATGAACCTAGATAATGGCACAGTCAGGTCATATCTTAAAGCTTTGTCAGATAAGGAATTAGAAAATTTAGATAGTTTATTATCCTTAAATGCATCTATGTCAGCTTTTTTAATTTTATCTCCTGAAGCTAATATTTTAAACATTAAATTATCTTCTTCATTACCATACTTTCCAGTAAGAGTGGTTAAATTTTCAAATGAAGGTGTCTGTATTTCTTGAAAATTGAATGATTTAAAACAATTTTTCAGAACATTAAGTAAATATTCTCTTTTTTTTAATTCTAAAGAAGAAAAATCACGGGTACCCTTTGGTGTATTAAGTTTTTGAGACATCAAAAAATAATTTGATAATCAGTAAGTAATAAAGTTATGAAATTATTTCTTTTCAGGCTGAAGCTCGAAATTTAACTGAGCAGAAACTTCTCTGTGAAGTCTTATTGAAGCTTGATAATTTCCTATTCTTTTAATAGATTTACCAGGAATAGAGATATTTTCTTTTTCAACCTCAATTTTCTTTTTAAGTAGGCTTTTAGCTACATCAGTATTAGATATTGAACCGAAAAGCTTACCATCAGGACCAACTTTTGCAGATATTTTTAATTCTAATTTCGAAATTTTGGTTGCAGTTTTGTTAGCCTCATCAATTATTGACTTTTCTTTGAATGCCTTTTGTTTTAAGTTTTCAGCAAGTACTTTTTTTGCAGATTCAGTAGCTAAAACAGCCTTACCAGTAGGAATCAAATAATTTCGACCAAAGCCTGCTTTAACAGATACTAATTCGTCCTTAAAACCAACGTTTGCAACATTTTCTTTGAGTATAATTTCCATGACTATTTTAATAAGTCTCCAACATACGGGAGTAATCCAAGATGTCTTGCTCTTTTTACAGCTACAGCTACTTTTCTTTGATACTTTAAAGAAGTACCCGTCAGCCTTCTAGGTAAAATTTTTCCTTGTTCATTTATAAATCTACTTAAAAAATCAGGATCTTTATAATCGACATATTTTATACCTGATCTTCTAAACATACAATATTTTTTTGCCTTGGATGTATTAATATCAAGTGGAGAAAGATATCTAATCTCACCTTCATTCTTAATCTTTGATTGTTCTTCAATACCTGCCATAATTAACTAGCATTTTTTGTTTTTCTATTTCTTCTTTTTTCAGCCCAAGCAAGCGCATATTTATCAAGAGTAACCGTGAGATATCTCATAACCGTCTCATCTCTTGAAAATTCTAATTCGAGGGAGGATATAATATCCACTTTGGCAGTATACTCCAAAAGATTATAAAAACCACTATTTTTATTATCAATAGTATATGCTAGTTTTTTTAGCCCCCATATTTCTTTGTTAATTATTTTAGCTCCGTTAGACTTTAAATATTTAACATATTTATCAATGCTTTCTTGCACCTGTTCCTCTGAAAGAGCTGGATTTAAAATAAATACAGTTTCATAGTTTTTCATCCTCAAATCTTAGGCCGCAAAATTAGGTTATTAAATATAATCTGCCAAATTTATTTTGTTGTGATTTAAATACTATATTGGATCAACATCTATAATAATTCTAACACTTCTATATTTTGAAATAGAATCAAAGCTTTTTTGAATTTTTTGAAATACACCTCGAAATTTATTTAACTCATTTAAATTTCTAAGTTTTACTAAAAATTGTTTATGGTATTTATTTTTAATTCTTGATATTTCAGGGTAAACAGGTCCTAAGACTATTCCTTTGTAATTGTCTCTAATTACTTTGTTCAACCAATCACATGAACTATTCAGTTTTTCATAACTCTTGTCTTTCACGGTTATTCTAATAAGCCGAACGAAAGGAGGATAATTATAATCTCTTCTCTCTAATAATTGATTCTGATACATCTTTTCATAATCATTCTCAATCACATTTTTTATTATTGGATGTTCTGGTTGATAAGTTTGTAGAAGAACTTTACCTCTATCCCCAGATCTACCAGATCTACCTGCTACCTGAGTTAAAATCTGAAAAGCTTTCTCATGTGCTCTAAAATCAGGAAAGTTCAAGAAGTGATCTGTATTTATTACACCTACTAAACCAATATTTTCAAAATCAAGTCCTTTTGTGATCATTTGTGTACCAATTAGGATATCTATTTCTTTTTTCGCAAATGAGTTAATTATTTTATCAAATGAAAATTTTCTCCTTGTTGTATCCCAATCCATTCTTTTACTTATTGCATTCGGAAATAATTCTTTAACAATTTCTTCAATTTGTTGAGTTCCATGACCCTTGTAACTCATTGCTTCAGATCCACATGAATTACACATAGTTTTAGCTTTAGAAGAAAACCCACAATAATGACATTTAAGCATATTTGTTGATAAATGATATGTTAAGCTTACATCGCAGTTATCACACATTATATTATTACCACAAGATTCACATATCCATTGAGGAGAATAACCTCTTCTATTTCTGAATAAAATTACTTGTTTACCCAATTTTATAGTTTTTTGAACTTCTTGGACCAGTTTTTCAGAAAATATAGAGCTGTATTCATTTTTAATCTCACTTCTCATATCTACAGAAATTATATTAGGCATTTCAATATTTCCAAATCTCTCTTTTAGCATAACATAACCATATTTGTCATTCTTTGCATTATAAAAAGATTCAATCGAGGGTGTAGCTGATCCAAGTACAACTTTTGAATTATTTAGAACAGACAAATAAATTGCAGAATCTCTAGCATTATACCTAGGAGATGGTTCTTGTTGTTTGTAGGAAGTTTCATGCTCCTCATCAACAATAACTAATCCAAGATTATTGAATGGAAGAAAAACTGATGATCTTGTTCCTACAATTAGCCTGCTTGATTCCTTATTTGATTTAATGTTTTCCCATACTTCAGTTCTTTCATTTAGAGAATACCTTGAGTGAAATACTGAAATTTTATTACCAAAATTTAATTTTAATTTTTGAATAATTTGGGTCGTTAAAGAAATTTCAGGAAGTAGATAAAGAACTTGTTCTGAAGAATTAAGGTAACTCTCAATAAGTTTCATATAGATCTCAGTCTTTCCTGATGAAGTAACTCCTTCCAAGATAACAACATTCCTAATCTTTAATTGATTATTTATTTCTTTTAATGCTACTTGTTGAGCTTTTGAGAGATTATTTACTTTTTGGTCGTATTTTTTATTATCATCAACCCGATTAACTTTAGTTTTTTGTATAGAAACAAAACCCTTTTTTTCAAGACCTTTTAATGAGGCGCCAGAAAAATTAATTATTTTTTTGAGATCCTTGATTTTTAAATGACTATTAAGCTTAGTCAAGCTAATAATCTGCATAAGTATTTCTCTTTGTTTAGGGGAATTTTTAAGTAAATCAATTGATTTATCAATAGTTTCTTTATTTAAATATATTACCTTAACAAGTTTTGGCTTATAAATCTCATTTATTTCAAAATTTAATTCAATGAGATCTTTTTGAATCATTTTTTGAATTAATGAGTATGTACTTTTTTTGTCAAGAATTTCTGAGACCTCATTAATTTTTAAATTTTTAAAATTTAGGGCTTCGTATATTAAGAATTCATCTTCAGTAAGTTTGTCAAGAGTTTCATGATCTATCTGCTTTTTAATAATTATTGTATCACTTTCAAAAAGAAATGTGGAGGGAATTGCAGCTTTTAGAACGTCTCCAAGTGGAG
>CAJPUS010000006.1 GCA_905380995.1 uncultured Flavobacteriaceae bacterium | reverse complement strand
TCTTTATCATTTGGAATTGATTTAAAAAGATGATTTTCCATCCAATACGAAGACCATTTTTTCTCTGTTTCTATATGATTATACTTGGGAGAAATTTGCATCAATTCATAAATATTTTAAAGTAAAACAAAAATAACATACCTTGAAGTATATTTACAAAATTAAGTTAAATAAATGCCAACAATCTCAAAAAAAGGTAATAATATTCCATCATCACCAATAAGGAAACTAGTCCCCTATGCCGATAAGGCAAAACAAAATGGGATAGATATACTTCATCTAAATATTGGTCAACCAGATATTAAGTCTCCAGTTGAGTCAATTAATGCAATAAAAAATATTGATTTAGAGCTATTAAAATATGAATACTCTCAAGGATCATATGAATTCAGAAAAAATTTATGTTTATATTACTCTAGTCATAATATTAATATGTCTCCTGATGATATTATTACTACTGTTGGAGCTAGTGAAGCATTATCTTTCACAATGAATTCTATATGTGATCCAGGAGATGAGGTTATCATCCCTGAACCTTTTTATGCAAATTACAATGGATTTGCTCATGCATCGGACGTAAAGGTTATTCCAGTTACATCAAAAATTGAAGATAATTTTGCACTACCTTCTTTAGAATCATTTGAAAAAAAGATTAATAAAAGGACTAAAGCTATCTTAATCTGTAATCCATGTAATCCTACAGGATATGTTTATAAGAGAGAGGAGATAATTAGTATTGCTAACCTTGCGAAAAAAAATGATTTGTTTATAGTAGTTGATGAGGTTTATAGAGAGTTTATCTACACTGATTTGAAACACTACTCGATTTTAGAAGATGAGATGTTTTTTGATAATGCTATTTTAATTGATTCTATATCCAAAAGGTATAGCTTATGTGGAG
Source organism: uncultured Flavobacteriaceae bacterium (assembly GCA_905380995.1). GTDB lineage: Bacteria > Bacteroidota > Bacteroidia > Flavobacteriales > Flavobacteriaceae > Marisimplicoccus. Next base: position 2,341 of record CAJPUS010000006.1, on the reverse strand, counting down.
CTAGGATTGGTTTTATTGTATCAAAAAATTCTGACTTTATTGAAACATGTTTGAAATTTGCACTTGCAAGATTATCTCCTCCTACTCTTGCTTTAATTGCTGCAAATAAAGCGTTAAACTCTGATAAAAAGTATTTAGATAATGTGATAAGTGAATACTCTCATAGAAGAGAGGTGCTAATAGATGAATTGTCAAAAATTAATGATATAGAGTTTTCAAACCCAATGGGTGCGTTCTATTCAATTATCAAACTTCCAGTCAAAAATGCTGAAGATTTTGCAAAGTTTTTACTTACTGATTTTTCTATAAATAATGAGAGTGTCATGTTAGCTCCAGCATATGGATTTTATAGCTCTGAAAAAAATGGAAAAGACGAAGTAAGAATAGCGTTTGTATTAAACTCTGAGAAAATTAAAAGAGCTATTAATATAATAAATATTGGGTTGAAAGAATATATTGGATAATTAATGAAAATTAGTAAAGAATTTTCCCTTAAAAAATTTAACACATTTAATGTAAGTGAAACTGCGAAATTTATTTATGAAGTTGATGAAATAAGTGAGCTTAAGGGAATTTTATCAGATATTGAGGATCAAATTCTAATTTTAGGAGGTGGAAGCAATATATTATTTACAAAAAGATTTGAAGGTACCATCGTAAATCTTAAAAACAAGGGAATTAATATTATAAGAGAGGATAAAAATTCAATACTTGTGGAAGTATGCGCTGGTGAAAATTGGAATGATTTTGTTATTTGGGCTGTTGAAAATAATTATGGTGGTATTGAAAATCTATCTTTAATACCTGGAAATGTTGGGGCCGCTCCCATACAAAATATTGGAGCATATGGTGTAGAACTAAAAGATGTTTTTTATAGCTGCTTGGGAATTAAATTAAATTCATTAGAGGAATTTGAGATGAAAAAGTCAGAATGTAAGTTTAGCTACAGAAACTCAATTTTTAAGACTGAGCTAAAAGATAAAGTAGTTATTACATCAATTAAATTAAATCTAACAAAAGAGAAGCACAATTTTAACATAGCTTATAAAGAATTAAAGGAAAATTTATCTAATTCTGAACTTTCATTAAAAGTAATTTCTGATGAAGTTATAAAAATTAGACAATCTAAATTACCTGATCATGAGTTATTTGGTAATTGTGGAAGTTTTTTTAAAAATCCCATCATCAGTTTATCAAAACTCAAAAAAATTAAAAAAGTATATCCTGATCTACCGTCATTCAGATTTGATTCAAACAATTATAAGATTCCAGCAGCATGGTTAATTGAAAAATCAGGATATAAAGAAAGAGTTAATAAAAATGTCAGTGTTTATAAAAATCAGCCTCTTGTAATAATCAATCGAGGAAGTGCTACAGGGAGAGAGATCCTAGATTTTGCAAATGATATTAAAAATACGATATATAATAATTTTAATATTCAATTAGAGGAAGAGGTACTTATTATTTAATTATTCTTTATTCTTAGAATCTATAATTATTGTTACAGGCCCGTCATTTATTAGGCTTACTTTCATATTTGCACCAAAAATTCCAGTTTTAATTCTATTTATTATTTTTGATTGGAGTAATTCAATAAAATAATTATAAAGTGGAATAGCTATTTCATGAGAAGCAGAATTTATATATGATGGCCTATTACCCTTTTTAGTTAATGCCATTAATGTAAATTGAGAAATAATTAAAATCTCTCCTTTAATATCAATTATAGATTTATTCATGACTCCATCTGAATCATCGAAAATTCTGATATTTAAAACCTTATTAACTAACCATTCTACATCTGATTTATTGTCTTCCTTACTAATTCCAATAAAAACTAAAAAACCTTTTTCAATTTCAGCTTTTATCTTATTATCAATTTCTACACTTGATTCTTTAACTCGTTGTATTACTAGCTTCATCTGACCTCCTATATATATTTTGATCCTTTAACATATCTAAATATGTATTATATCTACTTTTAAATATCTCTCCCTTTTTTATCTTTTTTTTCACATTGCAATCAGGCTCATCTAGATGTAAACAATTTTTAAATTTACATTCTTGCTTAGCCTTAAAAAATTCTGGAAAAAAATCTCCCAACTCGTACTTTGTGATATCAACTATTCCAAAACCCCTAATACCAGGGGTATCAATAATTTTAATATTAGAGTCGAGGTCAAACATTTCAGCATATGTAGTAGTATGTCTTCCTTGCTTATGTGATGAAGAAATCTCCTTTGTTTTAAGTTTCAAGTTTGGGGATATTGAATTAATCAATGTCGATTTACCAACTCCACTATGTCCAGATATTATACAGGTTTTATTTCTAATTAATTTA
>CAJPUS010000005.1 GCA_905380995.1 uncultured Flavobacteriaceae bacterium | reverse complement strand
TGATTATAATTTTTTTATCATCTTTATTCTCCTGTAATAATAAATCTGAGTCTCCAAATATAATAATGATGATCGGTGATGGTATGGGTATATCTCAAGTTTCAACCAGTATGTATTCAAATGATAATTATACTCCACTTGAAAGGACAGAGTATGTTGGTTTAATAAAAACACATGCTCTTGACGATCTTATTACAGATTCAGCTGCAAGTGGAACTGCATTATCAAGCGGTGTAAAAACTTACAATGGAGTCTTGGGATTGGACAAAAACTTAGATCCTGTTAAATCAATTCTAGAGATTTGTAGAGATAAAGGTTACATGACTGCAATTTTGGTAACTTCTACCATTGTACATGCTACACCTGCAGCTTATTATTCAAAGTCTAAAAGCAGATACGAATATGATCAAATTGCTGTTGAATTATCGAAAAGTAATATCAATTTATTTGTTGGAGGTGGAGAAAGATACTTTAACGATAGAGAAGATAATAGGAATTTAATGGAAGAGATGAAAAGCTATGTGTTTGTAAATAATCTAGAAGAATATAAAAATACTGATTCAAAAAATATTGGATTTTTTACAGCCTATGATGATCCTAGTGAAAAGTATCTTGGTAGGGAACCATCACTTGATGATATTATTGATATTACTCTTCAAAAACTCAATAGTTATAATAAGCCATTTTTCCTTTTAGTTGAGGGTTCGCAAATTGATTGGGCTGAACATGATAACGATCCTGAATATTTACTAAGTGAGATGTTAGAGTTTGACAGTGCCATTAAAAGTTCTTATGACTATGCTGATAATAATAAAAATACCCTAGTTGTGGTAACAGCTGATCATGAAACAGGGGGTGCCTCAATAATTGATGGTGACGTAGAGGAATCCATTGTAAAAACCGAATACTCATCAGAGAATCACACTGCTGAAATGGTTCCAGTTTATAGTTATGGATATAATTCTTCAAACTTCACTGGTGTTTATGATAATACTGAAATTTTTAATAAATTGAAATCAACCATAGAAAAATGAAAAAATTACTTTTACTATTTGTGTTATTTGCATTATCATGTGAAAGTGAGCCTACTAATGTTGATGTTTTAATTAGTGGCGGAGTCATACATGATGGCACTGGAATGAATGGATATGATGGTAATGTTGCTATCAATAATGATACAATTTTCTATGTAGGTAAAAAAAATAATTTTATTGCTAAGAAAACAATAGATGCTTCAGGAAAAATAGTTTCTCCAGGCTTTATAAATATGCTTAGTTGGGGATACAACACTTTAATGCAGGATGGAAGATCATTAAGTGATTTAAAACAAGGAGTTACGTTAGAAGTCTTTGGGGAGGGGACATCTCCTGGCCCAAGAGGCTCGATAAATACAAATAATTATGTTTCTTTTGGTGAAGCAATGGAAAATTTAGAATCAAGTGGAGTCTCAACTAATATTGCTTCTTACCTAGGTGCTGCAACTGTTAGAATTCAAGAAATTGGATATGCAAATAGAAATGCTACACCAAGTGAAATGGAATCAATGAGAAACATTGTTAAGCTTGCTATGATGCAGGGTGCAATTGGTATAGGATCTTCTCTTATTTATGCCCCAGGTGACTATGCTGATACTGATGAATTGGTGGAGTTATCAAAGGTGGCTTCATCATACGGTGGGAGATATATTTCTCATTTGAGGAACGAAGACTCAAATGTTCTTGCAGCAGTTGATGAATTACTTGAAATTGCAAATAGAGCTGATATACCTGCACAAATATATCATCTCAAAACTTCAAGAAAACCTAATTGGCATCTTTTAGACACAGTTATTAAGAAAGTTGAAGAAGCAAGAGAAAACGGTTTAAAAATTACTGCTGATATGTATACTTATCCTGCTTCATCTACTGGGTTAACAGGTGTTATTCCGACTTGGGTTCAAGAGGGAGGTAGACAGGCATGGATTAATCGAATGAAAAAACCTGATATAAGAAAAAGACTTTTTAAAGATATAAGGAAGGAATTATCAGAGCAACCACCAGAGGATATTTTAATGGTTGGTTTTAACAAACAGTCTATGTCAAATAAATATAGGGGTATGACTATTGCTGAGGCAGCTAGGTTAAGAGGAGAGTCTCCTGAAGAAGCTATTGTAAATTTAATTATTGAAGATGGTAGTAGAATTCAATGTATTTATTTTAGTATGTCTGAAGAAAATGTAAGAAAAAAAATTATGTTACCCTGGGTTGCTTTTGACTCTGATGCTGGATCTTATTCTGATATTTCAAAAGATTTTATAACACACCCTCGAGCTTTTGGTAGTTTTGCAAGAGTTCTTGGTAAATATGTAAGGGATGAGAAATTATTATCAATGAAGGAGGCTATTAGAAGACTAACTGGTTTTCCTGCTGATAATCTTGGAATTAAAAATAGAGGTTATTTAAAACCTGGCTTTTTCGCAGATGTTGTTGTTTTTGATCCCGAGCTTATTGAAGATAAGGCAACTTTTGAGGAACCACTTCAATTTGCAGTTGGTGTTAAGGATGTTTTTGTTAATGGTATTCAGGTTTTATCTGATAGTAATCATACAGGTGAATTTCCTGGTAGATTTGTTAAAGGAGCTGGATATAGCCCCTCTAACTAAGATTGTGCGGGTGAAGGGACTCGAACCCCCATGCTGTTAGGCACTAGATCCTAAGTCTAGCGTGTCTACCAATTTCACCACACCCGCTAAAGGTGAACAAATATAAATAAGTTTTTAAAAAATATGTCAACTATAAGTACATTATCTAAGGAGGAAAAAAGTAAATACTTGGAAGAGCTTTTTGAGTTTTTGAAGCTACCGTCAGTAAGCGCAGACTCAAAATTTTCAAAATACATGAACACAACAGCGAATTGGCTATCTAATGAGCTTTTAAAGTCTGGTTGTGATTCAACAAAAGTTTATGAGACAAATGGACACCCTATAGTTTATGGTGAAAAAATAATTAATCTTTCATATCCAACAATCCTTGTATACGGTCACTATGATGTTCAACCACCTGATCCATTAGAGCTTTGGAACAGCCCCCCTTTTGAACCAATAATTAGGAAAACTGATATTCATCCGGAAGGAGCAATTTTTGCTAGAGGTGCATGTGATGATAAAGGTCAAGTTTTTATGCATGTCAAAGCTTTTGAACAGCTGATAAAAAAAAATAAACTTAATTGTAATGTAAAGTTTATGATTGAAGGTGAAGAAGAAGTTGGAAGTGAAAATTTAGAGAAGTTTCTTATCGATAATAAGTCAAAACTTAGTGCTGATGTCATCCTAATCTCTGACACGGGTTTAAGTAGTCTAGATAATCCAACATTTACAGTTGGACTAAGAGGGTTATCATATATGGAAATTAAATTAACCGGTCCTAATAGAGATCTTCATTCAGGCACATATGGCGGTACGCTTGCTAATCCTATTAATACATTATCACAAATTATTAGTTCACTAATTGATGAGAAAGGCAAAATTAAAATTCCTGGATTTTATGAAGATGTCTTAGAAATTGAAAAATCAAAAAGAGATATTATTGAAGAAAAATCAAAATTTAACATTCATGAATTTAAGGACTCACTTGGTCTATCTGAAGTAAAAGGTGAAGAAGGATATTCTACATTAGAGAGAAAATCTATTCGTCCAACACTTGATGTAAATGGGATCTGGGGCGGATATATTGGTGAGGGGTCTAAGACAGTTATACCAAGTGAAGCTAATGCCAAGATTTCAATGAGGTTAGTTCCAAATCAAAATTGGGAAAAAATAAGTGAACTATTTAAGAATCATATTGAAAATATTGCACCAGATACAGTTTCAGTTACAGTATCAACTCATCACGGTGGTAATCCATATGTTACTCCGGATGACTTTAAGGGTTATGAAGCAGCAATAAATGCTTACAAAGATAGCTTTGGTAAATACCCAATTCCTCAGAAAGATGGTGGAAGTATTCCAATAGTTCCAATGTTTGAGAGTATCTTGGGCACTAAAACTGTTTTAATGGGATTTGGACTTGACAGCGATGCAATTCATTCTCCAAATGAGAATTTTGGTGTTGAAAACTTCTTTATTGGTATTGAAACAATTCAGAACTTTTATAAGCATTTTGGCGTTTAAGCAAGTTTATTTGGATTCTTATTGACAAAACTTGACCAGTTTGAATATTTCTTATTCTGTTGATCATTATCAAAATTGAAAAAGTGACAAACTGCAGCCGCTAATGCATCAGTAGAATCATGGTTTTTGGGAAGCTCTTTAATTTTTAACATACTTTTTAACATTTTAGCTACTTGGTCTTTACTAGAATTTCCATTTCCTGTTATCGCCATTTTTATTTTTTTTGGAGAATATTCACTAATTGAAATATTTGAGTTTAATGCGGCAGCAATTGATACTCCTTGAGCTCTTCCAAGCTTTAACATAGATTGTACATTTTTTCCAAAAAATGGGGACTCAATTGCTACATAGTTTGGATTATAATTTTTGATTAACTCAGATGTTTTATTAAATATTTTAGAAAGTTTGACGCTGTGATCATCTTTTTTTGACAATTTATATTCAATCATATTGACTAATTCCATCTGATTATTCACAATACTTATGAATCCAAAACCCATTACGTTTGTTCCTGGATCAATTCCCATAATAATTGAATTATTAGGTATCTTATTATTCATATTTAAGTTTGAATGGTAAAATAAAAGTCACTTCCACAAACTCTCCAACATTTGTTTTTATTGCAGGTTGTGCTTTTGGAATATTATCTACAGCATTTTTGATCATATTAACTGATGTTTTATCTAACAGATTGGATGGATTTATTTCATTTAAAGTAAATTTTCCAATTGTATCTATTTTTAATATAAGCGAGTACTGATTTGTATCTACAGGAAAAATTTTATCATTGAGAAATTTATTAATCTCAATTTCGATAACACTTTTAAAACAATTTAAATGATCTTTATTTTTTAAATTATTACACTGGGGAAATGATGGAGGCTGATCATTCATATTCCATGTAGATGCAGATTCAATATCTGTTTCAGAGACTGAGGCATATTTGAGGTCACAAGAATATATTATGATTATTACAAATGACCATACCGAATAAAACTTAATATTCATAATTAAGTTAAGCACAACTAAAATTACAATTTTTTTATAGCTTTGTCCAATGGAGATATTTTTAATATCAATTGGACTAATTGCAATTGCTTTCTCAGGGATAGCAATAAAGCTAATATTTAAAAAAAACGGGAAATTTTCAGGAACTTGTGCAAGTCAAAGCCCTTTTTTAAATCAATCAGATGAACCATGTGGTATTTGTGGAAAAATTCCAACAGACTCTGAGTGTGCTAATGATATTCAATGATCAAATTAATTTCTAAACTTGGACCAGGATTACTTTTTGCTGGAGCAGCTATTGGAGTATCTCATTTAGTTCAGTCTACAAGAGCTGGAGCTGATTTTGGTTGGGGTTTAATTTGGGCTCTTATATTGGTAAATATTTTTAAATACCCATTTTTTCAATATGGACCAAGATATGCAATGGCCACTGGAGAAAGTTTATTAGATGGATATTACAAAGTCGGTAAATTATTTTTGATAATTTATTTCATAATGAATCTTGCTACAATGTTTACAATTCAAACTGCAGTAACGATAGTTACAGCAGGTTTGGCATCAAGTCTGTTTGGAATAACGGATAACATGGTTATCTGGAGCCTCATAATTACATTTGGTTGTTATTTGATTCTTTTATTTGGAAGATATCAGCTTTTAGATAAAATGATTAAAATAATAATTTTAATTTTGGCTATAAGTACAATTTTTTCCACAGGTGTTGCATCATTTAACTCAAATGAATTATTCAGTTTTAATCAAGTTTTCCCAACAGGAACTGGTCTCGTATTTTTAGTAGCTTTTATGGGTTGGATGCCAGCTCCACTTGATATTTCAATATGGCATTCAATCTGGGCTATAGAAAAAAATAAAAATCAAAAAGTAACAAATAAAGAGAGTTTATTTGATTTTAATGTAGGATACATCTCCACCGTAATCCTAGGAATTTGTTTTGTTAGTCTTGGTGCACTAGTTATGTATAATTCAGGAGTTAGTTTTTCAAACAATGGTAGTATATTTGCTGGTCAATTAATAGAATTATATACATCTAATCTAGGAAATAGTTTTTATCTAATAATTTCAGTTTGTGCATTTACTACAATGCTCAGTACAACAATTACATGTTTAGATGCATCACCTAGAACAATGTCAAGAGCAACTCAATTATTAACAAACAATAATAATATAAACTATTATTTTCATTGGATTTCAGTTTTATCATTGGGTACAATGTTAATATTTTACTTCTTGCTTTCAGAAATGGGGACATTAGTTGAACTAGCTACAGTATTATCATTTGTTACTGCGCCCTTTTACGCAATTTTAAATTATAAATTAGTTGTAAGTAAAAACATGCCTAAATCCCATAGACCTTCTAGATCAATGAGAATCCTTAGTATAATTGGAATTTTATTTCTTTCTATTTTTGCCTTAGGATATATTTTGACTAGGTTTATTTAGTTTGTATCTTTACAGTATGTCAGTTTCCAAATCAGTAAATAAAGGATGGGTTAAGCTTAGCTTACCTAAAAAAACATCTGAAAATAATTTCAGGACTAAAAAGCCAAGCTGGATTCGTGTTAAACTTCCAATTGGTAGGAAATACACCGAGCTTAGATCAACTGTTGAAAAAAATAATCTTCATACAATCTGTGTTTCTGGAAATTGTCCAAATATGGGAGAGTGCTGGACAGAAGGAACAGCTACGTTTATGATCCTTGGAAATATATGTACAAGATCTTGTGGCTTTTGTAATGTTCAGACTGGTAGTCCTTTACCTGCAGATGAATTTGAACCATTTAAAGTTGCGAGATCAATAAACATTATGGGAGTCAAGCATGCAGTTTTAACATCGGTTGATAGAGATGACTTACGAGATGGAGGATCCATAATCTGGGCTGAAACTGTTAAAGCTGTAAGAGACCTAAATCCGCAAACCACAATTGAAACTCTTATTCCTGATTTCAAGGGTGAAACTAAGGACATTGATAGAATTATTGAAGTTGCACCAGAAGTTGTCTCTCACAATCTTGAAACTGTAAGAAGGCTTACAAGAGAAGTTAGAGTTCAAGCAAAATATGATAGGAGCTTAAATGTATTGAAATACTTAAAAGATAGTGGTATAAACAGAACAAAATCTGGTCTTATGCTAGGACTTGGAGAAAAGAAAGAAGAAATATTAGAGACTTTAAATGATCTTCGTGATGTTGGAGTGGATATTGTTACTTTAGGTCAATATCTTCAGCCTTCAAAAAAGCATCTGCAAGTGAAGAGATTTATTTCACCTGAAGAATTTAAAGAATTTGAAGTTATTGCTAAAGATTTGGGATTTAGGCATGTTGAGAGTGGCCCTCTTGTAAGATCATCATACAAAGCTCATAAACATGTTCTTTAATCTTTATAAATATAATTTGAAATCGTATCATTAAAATTAAATTTATTCATTTCAGAATTAAATTTAATTGAGACCTCTATGTAATAAATTTTTCTGTTAGTGATTTTTGGTCTAAGCCTGCCATAGTCTTTTTCAGTTGTCAATATTATTTTACCATTTGATAGATTCTTAATTTTATCAATAGACGACTTATTAAAATTATAATGGTCAGAATATTTTAAATGCTTAAAGCTAAGTAATCTGTTTTTTAAAAAATGGACAAGATATGATGAGTCAGATATACCCGTGACTAAGATAAAATCGCTTTCAGCCAAATTATTAATGTGCAATTTGTCAGATTCTGATTTAATTATCTGTTTGTATGTTAATGTGCTAAAAAAAACCTTTTGATTATCTAACGGATTTAATGCCTTGACAAAAGAATCTTTATCATATTTTTTTAAATTATTAGGACACTTTGTAACAATTATTAAATCCGCTCTTTTTGAAGATCCCTTGTTTTCTCTTAAATTTCCAATTGGAAGTATTTGATCTCTATAAAAAGGATATTTAAAAGTAGTCATTAGTATCATAAGTCCTGGTTTTACAAATCTATGTTGAAAAATATCGTCCCATATACACAGCTCGGTATTTGAAAGATTTTTCAGTATGATATTCATACCCTTTCTTCGATCTTCACAAACAACTACATTAATTTCAGGATGTTTTGAGAAAAATTGAAATGGTTCATCACCAATATCATAAGCATTAGAACCTTTTTTAGCGTGAACATATCCCTTTGTTTTTCTATTATACCCCCGACTTAAAGTTGTAATTTTTGTATTTGTTTTAAAATTTTCAATTATGTAATCTACTAATATAGATTTTCCTGTTCCTCCTGTAGAAAGATTCCCAATTCCAATTGTAGGAATTTTGTATTCAATTGAATTAATTATTCTAAAATCAAATAGTAAATTCCTAAAAGATGAGTATAAACTATACAGAAGTGATAAAGGAAATAATAAAAATTTTAATTTTTTCACCTGAGGAAAGATAATATTATATTTGCAATGAAACCATACTTAAATGAAAGTTAGTGAAATCTGCAAAATTCTAAATGATTGGATGCCAACCTCTATATCTGAGGACTACGATAATGTAGGTTTAATAGTTGGTGATCCTCATTCTTTGGTTAGTAATATTTTAATTACTCTAGATTCTACCGTTGATGTAGTAAATGAGGCTTTAAAAAAGGATTGTAATTTTATAATTAGCTATCATCCTATAATATTTAAAAGCTTTAAAAAATTAACACCTGACTCTGGGTATGTTCAAAAGTCAATAATTAAAGCTGTAAAAAATAATATTTGTATATACGCAATTCACACTTCATTAGATAATCATCCACAGGGAATTAGCTATTATTTATCAAAAAAATTAGGACTAACTAATCTTTCAACTCTAATTCCAAAAAATATTAAAAATAATGTCATAAATACTGGGATGGGTGTAATTGGTAGATTTGACGAGCCATTAGAAGAAAATGACTTTCTTGATTTACTAAAGGATAAACTGGCTCTCTCATACCTTAGACATTCAAAAAAACTAAACAAAAAAATATCAAAAGTATCCATTATTGCTGGTTCAGGAAGTTTTGCTATAAAAAACTCACTGAATCTAAATGTTGAT
>CAJPUS010000004.1 GCA_905380995.1 uncultured Flavobacteriaceae bacterium | reverse complement strand
AATGAGTAAATCTAAAAATAACATAATAGATATTTTTGTAGATAATAAAAAACTAAAAAAACAGATTATGAAGATAGAAACTAAAAGCTTGTCAATTAAAGATCCAAAAAATCCGCATGAATGTAATGTTTTTAAGTTATTTGAAGTTATAGCACCTAAAAATGAAGTTGAATTATTAAAAAATCAATATTTAAAAGGAGGAATAGGTTATGGCGAAGCGAAGGAGCTATTATATGATAATATTTTAAAACGTTTTATAAATAACAGAGAAAAATATTTCGAATTATTGGAAAATGAAGAAGAAGTTGAAACCTTATTATTAAATGGTGCAACAAAAGCTAGAAAACAAGCTCAAAAAGTTCTTAAAAGAGTAAGAACTCGTGTTGGATTTTAGTTGTTTTTTTTTAAATTTACTTGATGAGAATTTTTAAAGATATAGCTACACTTTTACGTTCAAATGATTGTGTTATTCTTCCTGATTTTGGAGCCTTTATTCTTAAAAGTAAATCAGCCTACATAAAAAAAAATGAGTTTTTTCCCCCAAGTAAATATGTTACCTTCAATTCAATGCTTAAGGATAATGATGGTCTATTAGCAAAATATTTATGTAAAGAAAGAAAAGTCTCCTATAAAAAATCTCTTAATATGATTTCTGATGAAGTCAGTTCAATAAATGAAAAGTTGTCTAAGAATTTAATTATTGACACTGAATGTATTGGAATTTTTGAATTAAAGGATAGAGAAACTTTAATATTTAATCCTGATTTATCAATTAATTTTGATACCTCATTTTTTGGGCTAAAACCATTTATTAGGGAACCTCTAATTTTGAATACCTCAAAAGAAAAAGATAATTTAACTCAAAATAATAGTAATTATTTATTAAGGTATGCCGCAATATTTATAACTGCAATTGGCTTATCTTACTTTGGTTATTTTAATTACAGTAATTATATAAATACTGAAAAGTTAAAAAATATTGCTATTGCTCAAGATAAAATTCTTGAGAATATTCAGACAGCTACATTTAATTTAGGAGAACTTCCCCCAATTGATATTAATGTTTCAGCTCCGTTAGTTAATAATTTTAGATACTACAGTGTTATAGCAGGATCTTTTAGATCAAAAAGAAATGCAGAAAAGCAATTAAATAATTTATTAAGAAATGGTTATAAAGCATCATACACATCCATAAACCCAAAAGGTCTTTTTAGAGTAGCTTATGCTAGGCTCAATACGAGAAAAGAAGCTGCTGAATTAATTTCAAAAATTAAAGATAGCGGACAAGATGCTTGGTTATTAATCGAGAATTAATTATCCAGCCAAATAATTGGATTCTCAGGTTTTAATTCATTAAAAATATTAAACTTTAAAATAGTTTTGCCTGTAGACTCATTAGTAAAAACAATTCCTATTTCGTCATTTGCATTTATTTTATCACCCTTTTTAACAAATATTGAAGATAAATTCTGATAATTAGATATATATTTACCATGTCTGATTAAAACTCCTGGATTTCCACCAGAAAAACCGTATACAGATAGAACTTCACCATCAAAAACAGAATAAGCTACTGAATTTGACGAAGTTGCAATTGAAATACCATTGCTATTAATAGTTGTAGTTTTAACCACTGGATGTGGTTGAGTGCCATATCTTCTTACTATTACTCCCTCTTTTACAGGCCAAGGCAATCTTCCTCTATTTGATTGAAAGTTTGTTGAAATTAATCTGCCCTCTGGTGTAAGTGCAAAGTTTATTGAATTATTGTTTTTATTGGATTCTGCAATAGCTAATCTTATTAATTTTTGAATTTCATTATCAATTAATCTAGCTTGTTTCTCTTTTTTATTAATTTGTATAGCATAATCTTTTTGATTTTTAAGTAAACCTTTGAATAAATCATCTTGTTGTTTTTTTTCGTTTCTTAATGATCTTTTGACATCCCTATTTTCCTTAATTATCCTCTCTTTTTCACCTTTCCTAATTAATAAACTATCAATAATCGACTCTATCTCTTGTCGAATTTGTACAATTCTATCAGCTTGCTTTTTTCTATATTTTGAATACTGTTTAAAATACTGAAATCGTTTAAATGCCTGATTTAGATTTTCTGAGGCAAATAGAAACATTAGTTTCATTTGGGAAGATCTTTTTTTATATGAGTTATATATTATTTTTTCATACTCGTTTTTTAAATTTCTGAGGTCTAACCTAAGATTATCTATTTTATCATTTTGATTATTTATAATATTAGTTAAATTGTTTAGCTGTGTATTATTAATATTTATTAGCTTATCACGCACAGAAATTTTTAATTGAAGATCTTCTAAATCATTAGCTAAATTATTAGATCTTTTTTTTGATTCAGCTATCAGTAAATTAATCTGACCAATTTCTTTTTTTAAAGAAATTTTTTGAGCCTCCAGTTTTTTTTGTCTGGCTTGATAGTCCTGAGCATGAAGTTGAGCAACTTGCAGTAAAAATAAAAGTAAAAATATCTTATTTAACGATTTCATCTAAAGTTTTACGTTTATAATCAGAAGGTATTTCCATTGGAAAATTAAGATTTTCTGGAAAATCAAATTGAGAATACTCTAGGTTTAGTTTAATAATTTTATTTCTCTCTATGTAAGACACCAATATTTCGTTAGGCACAGTTTTTCCATCAATGTTTTTGTAATTTTTGTAATTGAATGTTACTAATGAGTTAAGAAGGGGGATAAAAACTCTTTGCTGATCTAGTTGAAAAGTCTTTGGATTTATGAAAAGTGTTGTTTGGATGCCTTCTGATGATTGCAGTACATAATAATTAGAGTTTTGAATCCTATCCCAATTGCCCTTATTTATGTCTATAATTGGATTTCCAAAAAGAATATTTTGTAACAACTTCACAGGGCTTTTTAAATCAAATAATTTTGATGCTTTAGATAAATTCTGATCAATATATGTTTGTTGAAATTTTTCATAAAAAATAAATTTTTCATTACTGATCAATATTTTTGCTATTGGAACTATCATTGATGCACTAATCCAAAGAATTTCATCCTCTAAAGCTCTAAAACTCAAACTAATATTTTGAGTTAAACGACCATTATCAAATTTAACCTTAACTCTACTCCTTAAATTTTGAAATGTAAAATTTTTCCTTTGTGAGTTTTTAATAATTTCAGAAATTTCAATACCTGCTATTGGTTGATCGCTTACAATAATTTTTTTTGTTGAACATCCTTGAATTATAATTAAAAATAGGACACAATATAAAAAAGCATATGCTTTATTAGTTGGCTTCATTATCATTTATTTGTGAATAGTCCCCTAAAAAAATTTGTCTATTTGATCCATCATAGAGTGAATTTTCACCAAGGATCGAATTTCTAATATCAGCATTAGAAACTTTTACACTTTTAAAGATTAGTGTTGACTCAATATTTGAATTAGATATATCAGTATTATCTCCAATTGAAACAAAAGGGCCTATCTCCGAATCTTTAATTTTAACATTTTTACCAATAAAAACAGGAGGAGTGATTTTAACATTGCCTGTCTTTGCATAACTATTATTTGTTGCAGAACTAATTTGTGAGTTCATGATTTTTTTGGCAGATTCAATCAACAATC
Organism: uncultured Flavobacteriaceae bacterium; assembly: GCA_905380995.1. GTDB lineage: Bacteria > Bacteroidota > Bacteroidia > Flavobacteriales > Flavobacteriaceae > Marisimplicoccus. The sequence continues at coordinate 25,627 of CAJPUS010000004.1, read as the reverse complement.
GAGGGGTACCGCAATCCATCCAAGTTTCTATCTCTTGAGTTTTAAAGACTTTGTTATTCTCAATCATTTTCTCAATTGCATGGTTAAGTAAATATTCTTTTCCAGGACTCAACCTCTCATTTAAATGAATTTTTAGCTTATCTCTAATAATTGATATATCCTTAAAATAATATATACCTACAACTGCAAGGTCCGAAATATAATCTTGAGGTTTTTCTATTAAATCTATAATATTTTGTTTTTCGTCTAGTCTAACAACTCCATAACTGGAGGGATTTTTAACTTTTTTTACCCAAATTATTCCATCCACATCTGGCTCAATTAAAATTTGACCCTGAATCATTGTGTCTGCATATGCAACTATTGATGGCCCATCCAAGGATTCTTCGGCACACATAATGGCATGACCCGTACCTAATTGATGAAGTTGTCTATAAACTTTTGATTTGGCATTATACTTTTTTGCAATTAAAGTTAAAGAAGTAACAACATCTGAATTAAAATATGCCTCATCACCTAAAATGTAAATAATCTCATCAATCTGAGTTGCTAGTCTTGAACTAATTTGATCTATAAGATGTTCTACTATTGGCTTGTCTATAATTTGTAATAATGGTTTAGGGCAAGTCAATGTAAAAGGTCTTAGCCTTGTCCCTTTTCCTGCCATTGGTATGAATATCTTCATTTAGATTATTTAAATCAAAAATACAAAAAGTGTAGGATGTAAATTTATTGTCAGGCATTTAGAGCTTCAGCACCTCCTACAATTTCTAATATTTCGTTAGTTATTGCTGTTTGTCTTGCCTTATTATATGTAAGCTTTAATTGGTCTCTAAGCTCTGATGCATTATCAGTTGCTTTATGCATAGCTGTCATTCTTGCCCCATGTTCACCAGCAATAGAGTCAGATATAGACTTAAATAATTTAATAGATAAGGTTTTAGGAATCAATTCCTCAAGAATTTTTTCCATATTTGGCTCAAAAATATAATCTCCTGAAATTGATACATTATCATCATTATTCCTAGAAATTGGTAAAAACTGCTCCTTGGTAATAATCTGAGTAGCAGCATTTTTAAAATGATTATATACAACAATTACCTCATCGTATTTTTCTTCAGCATAAAGCTGCATAATATTGTTGGAAACAGTCTTTACATTTGAATAAGAAAAATTTTCGTATAAATCATTATGAGAGCTGACCACGTTAAATTTCTTTTTAAGTATATCGTTACCTTTCTTACCTATCGTCAATAGGTCTGGTTTATTGCCACTGTAAGTTTTGTTAATATTATATATTTCTTTTATTATGTTAGAATTAAATCCACCACAAAGACCCTTATTAGATGTAATTACTATTATAAGTGGTTTTTTTACCTCTCTTACAACAAATAATGGATTTGTGTCAACTGAATCAATAGAAGCTGAAATATTCTTCACTAATTCTGAAAGTTTATTAGAATAAGGAAGTGTAGCGCTAATAGAATCTTGAGCTTTTTTCAATTTTGCAGCCGATACCATTTTCATGGCATTAGTGATCTGCATAGTTGAAGAAACTGAGCTAATTCTATTCCTTATCTCCTTTAATCCTGACATAAATTAAAATGTCTTTGCAACTTTTTCAGCTACCTTTTTAATTTCATCTGTTTCTTTATCAGAAATTTTTCCTGACTTTAACTCCGCTAGAAGTTTTTTATTGTTTTTTTTGAGTTCTTGAAGAAATGCTTCTTCAAATGCTTTGACTTTATCAACAGGAACTTCTTTAAGTAAATTCTGAGACCCAGCATAGATTATTGCAACTTGATCCTCAACTTGAAATGGATCATTTTGATTCTGTTTCAAGATTTCAACATTTCTTCTACCCTTCTCTATAACGTTTAATGTAGCAGCATCAAGATCTGAGCCAAATTTAGAAAATGCTTCAAGCTCTCTGTATTGAGCTTGATCTAGTTTAAGAGTCCCTGCGACTTTTTTCATTGATTTAATTTGAGCAGAACCACCAACTCTTGAAACTGAAATTCCCACATTAATAGCAGGTCTAACACCAGAATTGAATAAATCTGATTCCAAGAAAATTTGACCATCTGTAATTGATATAACATTTGTGGGTATATATGCAGAAACATCTCCTGCTTGAGTCTCTATAATTGGAAGAGCTGTTAATGAACCTCCTCCTTTTACTTTTGATTTTAAGGAAACTGGGAGATCATTCATCCCACTTGCAACTTTATCGTCATTAACAACTTTTGCAGACCTTTCTAATAGTCTTGAGTGAAGGTAAAAAACATCTCCTGGATATGCCTCTCTTCCTGGCGGTCTTCTTAATAAAAGTGAAACCTCTCTATATGCAACTGCTTGTTTTGATAGATCATCATATATTATCAACGCAGGTCTACCTGTATCTCTAAAATACTCACCAATACAAGCACCAGAAAATGGTGCAAATACCTGCATAGGAGCAGGATCAGAAGCATTTGCTGCAACTATAACCGTATAATCTAGGGCTCCCTTTTCTTCTAATGTTTTTGCAATTCCAGCTACTGTAGACGCCTTCTGACCTATTGCAACATAAATACAAAAAACAGGCTCACCAGCATCATAAAATTCTTTTTGATTCAAAATAGTATCAATACAAACCGTTGTCTTACCAGTCTGTCTATCCCCTATTACTAATTCTCTTTGACCTCTTCCAATAGGTATCATGGCATCAATTGATTTAATTCCAGTTTGAAGTGGTTCATTGACTGGTTGACGATAAATTACACCGGGAGCTTTTCTCTCAATTGGCATATCAAAGAGTTGTCCGTCTAGAGGACCTTTTCCATCTATGGGATTTCCAAGAGTATCTACCACTCTTCCAAGAATTCCCTCACCTACCTTAATAGATGCTATTTGATTAGTTCTTTTAACAGTATCCCCTTCTTTAACTCCTTTAGAGGGACCAAATAATACAATTCCTACATGATCTTCCTCTAAATTCAGAACCATTCCTTGAAGACCACTGTCAAATGATACAAGCTCTCCATACTCAGCATTTGTAAGACCATATACACGCGCTATTCCATCACCTACTTCTAGAACAGTCCCAACTTCATCGAAAGAGGATTGAATATCCGCTGATTCTAATTGTTTTTTTAATAGAGCTGAAACCTCAGCTGGTTTAATTTTTTGCATTATTTAAAATTTTAATTTATTATTTTTAATTGCTTTTTTAACTTCTCAAGTCTCTTTTTAACACTAGCATCAAGTCTTGTATTATTATAATCAATTGTAAAGCCAGCAATTAATGATTTATCTTTCTTTTTAACTAATTTAATTTTTCCATCTTCTATTGACTTTAAATATTCCCTAATAATACTTTCGAGATCTTCCGAAACCTCAATAGGAGTAGTAACAGTAACTTCAACTATTCCCTTGTGAGCATTATATTGATTAATAAATCTTTGGCAGACATTTAAAAGAATATCAAGTCGATTCTTTTGAGATAATAAATTAATTATAACTGATATGTTAGGCATAGAATCAGATATTAGTTCATTTAGAACTTTTTTCTTATTGTCTTTAGATATCGTAGGGTTAGATATAAAACTTTTTAAATCCTCGGAATCCTCTAAAGTTTTTCGCAAAGAAGAAATTTCATCAAAAAGAATATCTAGATTACTCTGTTCGACTCCAAAGGCGATTAAAGCTTTTGCATATCTTTTAGATGAAGTTTCTATGTCCATGGATATTAATCAAATTTTTTCTCTTTTAATATTTTGCTAATGTATTCTTGATGATTTTTATCATGATCTAGCTCGTTTTCTAAAACTTTAGAAGCGATGTCAATTGAAAGGTCTGCAACTTGATTTTTAATTTCATTCATTGCTGATCTCTTTTCATTCTCAATTGAAGTTCTTGCTTGTAATAAAATATTTTCAGCTTCCAGACGAGCATCAGACTTTGCCTTGTCAACAATATCCTTTCCTGATTGTTTTGCTTGAATAATCATTGCATCACTTTCAGCTCTTGCTTCTTGTAGAATTTTTTTATTTTCTGCTTGCAGGTTTTCCATTTCTTTTTTTGCCTCTTTAGCAGAATTTAAAGAGTCTCTTATTGATTTCTCTCGTTCATTTACAGTGTCTAATATAGGCTTCCAAGCATATTTTCTTAATAAAAAAATGAGGGTTACAAAGATTATCGTCTGCCAGAAAAAGAGTCCAGATGAAAACTCACTTATTAACTTTTCCATAACTAATTAAATTAGTTAACTGCGAATAAAGCTGCAAAAGCTATTCCTTCGACTAATGCTGCTATAACTATAGCTGCTACAAGAATTTTGTTAGATGCGTCCGGCTGTCTTCCTATAGCATCCATAGCACCACGGCCAATTAGACCGATACCAATTCCTGTTCCTATAATTACAAGTCCTGCTCCGACTATTTTAGGTATTTCCATTTTTATTTATTTAAATTATACAATTATTTTAAAGTTAATGATCGTCCTCCTGAACTGCAAAACCAAAGTATAAGGCCGATAAAAGCGTAAAAATATAAGCTTGTAATAAAGCAACTAAAACTTCAATTATTGAAATAAAAAATACAAGGACAAGTGACAAGCTAGATCCAACTAAGTTTTTAAAAATAAAAATTAATCCAATCAAGCTATATAATACTATATGACCTGCAAGAATATTTGCATATAACCTAATCATCAAAGAGAAAGGTTTAATAAATACTCCCAAAAGTTCAATTGGAGCCAAAAGAGGTTTAAGCCACACTGGAACACCTGGCATCCAAAATATATGCTTCCAATATGTTTTGTTAGCTGTAAAGTTTGTAATCAAAAATGTAACTAAAGCTAATCCAAATGTTACTGCAATATTCCCTGTTGCATTAACTCCTAAGGGACTTAAGCCTAACAGATTTAGAAACCAAATAAAAAAGAATAGTGTAAGCAAAAAACTCATATATTTTTTATAATTGTTTTCACCAATGCTTGGGATAGCAATTTCATCTCTTATTAAAATGACTATTGGCTCAAAAAATCTGCCTATTCCTGATGCAATTTGATTATTTTCCTTGTAAGATTTCGCCAAGGAGGTAAATAACCAAAACATTAGCAAAGATATTAATAACATTGAAAATACACTTTTGGTAATTGACATGTCAAGGGGCATTTGATTTGTGACATTTCCCTTATCATCGTATGAAATATAACCTTTAGAATCTGTTTCATATATTTTGCCGTGATAAAGTTTGTAATATTTTCCAGAGGCATTCACAACCTTTTTTCCATGATCTAGATTTGAAGACATAAAAATCTTGACACCTTCATCAACTAAAATAACTGGTAAAGGAAAACCATAGTATTTTTTCTCTCCAGTTTCTTTATCCTTTGTTGAGAAAAGTGAAAAATCATGAGAGTCTTGTACGTGATGATATATGTACTCTGTAATCTCCTCTTGAAGTGTAAGCTCATTTTCTTCTTCTTTAGCATCAGCAAATGAAGCAGACAATATTATAAGAGAAAGAAAAAAATATCTGCCATTTTTATATATCATGCTTAAACTAAGTGGATTAAGTTTTGCGCGACAAATGTAATATATAAATACATATTTATAAAATCATTTGAGGTCAAAATTTAAAAAGTTATTTTAAATTTTTTGTCTGAGAAATAATTAAATATATGATCAAAATTATTGCTAATAAAGATAATATAAGCGTAAATTGATTCGATTGGTTTTGAAAATAAGAGTCTGCATATTTTCCTAAACTTGTAAAAATCAGCATTACTATGGCAATTTGAAAAAAAAGACCAGAAAATATAAGCCAAGGTTTAGGCTGTTTTTTCATGTGGATTGTTGAGGTTGGCAATCTTTTTTAAAGGTGCTGTGTTAGAGCTATCATTTTTCATTGATGATTTAGCATTAAAAATTGCACCAGACTCAACAATTAACTTTGACATTACAACGTCTCCATTAATTTCCCCAGAAGATCTAATTGTGAGTATATCGTCAACATGAATTATTCCTTTAAATTTTCCCTCAATATCAGCTGAAAGACATGTAATAGTAGCATCTATATTACCATTTTTACCTATCACAACTTTTCCTTTTGTTTCGATATTTCCTTCAAAAGAACCATCAATTCTTATATCAGAATCTGAGTTTAAATTACCCGTAAATCTTGTATTTTTTTCAATATTGCTACAACTAGCTGATAAATCGAAATTTTTCATTTTTTATAAAATTGGGCAATAAATCTACAATTTTATTTTTAATTAATAGTTAATTTAGTAGTAATATTGATTCGTTAATTAATAAGTGTATGATAAAAAAAATTAAAATTATTTGTGATGATGTTGAACATAATTTAGAAATTAAAGATGATAAGACCATACTAGAGATTGCACTTGAAAATGATATTGATGCTCCTTATTCATGTCAGGGCGGAATTTGTAGTACCTGTTTAGCAAAAATTACAAAAGGAACCGTTGAAATGGACAATAATCAAATTCTTACAGATGATGAAATTGATGATGGGTATATACTCTCATGTCAATCAAGGCCAACCTCTAATGAAATTGAGGTTAATTATGATGAGATTTAGTATTTTCTAAAATTTTTAGTGCTTTTTCAATTATTTTTTTTGGATCAATTGATCTAAATGCTTTTTCATAGCCTTTTGGAATTTTATTTCCAAACATAGAAGTCGGAATTGCAGGATATAAGTTCCTGTCAATAATTATTGAATTTTCTATAGATTGGTCGAATGGTGTGAAACCACAAAATGGATGAGTCATTCCCCATATTGTCAGAACTGGAATTCCACAATTTGCTGCAAGGTGACCATTTGCTGAGTCCATTGCAATCATTAGATCTATATAATTAATAATATTTATCTGTTGACCTAAGTTAAAGTGCTTTGAAACATCATATACATTTTTGTATGCTTTATCCCATATCTCTATTTGTTTTAGCTCACTGTCACCTCCTCCAAAAAGATAAACGCTATAATTCTTTTGAAGATAAGCGATAACAATTTGCATAAGGTCAAGAGGGTAGCTTTTTCCCTTAAATGATGAAAAAGGAGCAATACCTATAATTTGTTTATTTTGACTTAATTTAAGTAGTTTTTGTTCTTCGGTATAATTATCTAAATAAGGTTTTATTGGATACTCATGATTAACTAAATCAACTGGAAACCCTAGTCTCCTAAATACGTCACAATATCTATATTGAATTGGAGTCAGTGGTTTAAATATTTTATTGTTTTTTCTTAAAAGCTTTTTACTATCAGCTCTTCCCTTATAAATATACTGCACCTTTTTAAAAGACAGTTTGAATAATATGTTTAGAACTTTTGTTCTTAAAACATTATGCAGGTCTGCAATTGATTTAATGTTTTTTTTTCTTAGTACTTTAAATAATTTTAATAAACCTTTTATACCATTATATTTCCCATTAAAGTCTATTCCTATAAATTCTAAATTATCAAATTCGTCAAAAAGTGGTTTGGCATAGTCCCTAGAAACAAATATAATTTTTTGATCAGGATAATTTTTAAAAAAAGACCTTAATACAGGTATAACCATGGCTATATCACCAAGAGCAGAAAACCTATAAACTAGAACAGATTTATCCTTTTGTTGAATCATCTTTTTTATACAAAACAGGGTTTAATGATTCATCATTGTACATTTTCATTTGTTTGTAAACTCTCATTTTCTTAATTCCTGTAGATAAATCATCTAATAATTGATCTATTGATTCTGAAAGATCTTTTTGTTGTTGAAGCAGAACATTTAATTTTACTTGACAATTATTTCTATGCTCATCTGAGACATCCTTTCTTTTTGACTCCTCTTTCATGTGAAATATTTTTAAGATTAAAATAGATAATCTATCAATTGCCCAAGCGGGACTCTCAGTATTAATTTTTGCATCTTTACGTGGAGTTACATCTGAGTATAGATTTAAAAAATATGAATCAATATATTCTACTATCTCTGTTCTGTTTTGATTTGAGTTATCAATCAATCTTTTAAGTTTCATACCTTCAACGGGGTCAATTTCCGGATCACGAATAATGTCCTCATAATGCCATTGAACAGTATCCACCCAATTCTTTTCATAGAGCAAATAATGAAAACTCTTATAGTCAAAGGGATTTTTTGGCTTTCTACTTACATCATCATAAACATGATAATCATTCACTGATTTTTCAAATATTTCAATTGCATGTTTACTGATTTTAATATTTGTCATAGTATGAATTTAAAAATTATTGTTGATGCAATTATAGATATAAAGATAAAGTTTATAAAAAAACTGCTAATTTTTTTTACAAAAATCTGTGCAATAAAATAAACAAGTATTAATGAAATATAATGAAACTCCGACCCACTCAGCCCTTCATTAAGTATAAAAAAAATTGTAAAAACAAAAAAGAAAAATATACCAACAATATCAAGAGCTCTTCTTTGAAATCCTGCAGTATTTTTGAGTTTAATTACTACAGAAATTAAAAAATAAATAGTTATGAGAATTAATGCTCCATATGAAATTGGAAATTTAAAACTATCTATAATAGATACTTGTAGTTGATCAGCAATATTATATGTGTAAGAACTAAATAAAAGGATGTTTATTCCAAGAAATGATGTTAAAATATATATTGCTGGTAAAATTATAACAGGAGTTCCTAAAATAATTATAAAGTATTTAATATCTATTTTTTCGTTAGACAAAAATACAAGAATAAAGGGTATTAAAATAATAAATATATTTTCCAAGATCAATATGGATGAAAAGGAAATTAACAAAACAGCATCAAATAATCTTCTTAATTTTTCATTACTGTTGTTGGCTTCTAAAAACAGTCTTATATTTCTCCATGCTGACCACAAAGCAGATGAACCTAGAATAAACCTCATATCGACTGATTCCATAGGAAAAGAAAATATTATAAGTGGATATAATAATAGATGATATGCATTTCTACTTGATCTTTCAATAGTTAGTTGTCTAGTAATGGTGTCAATTGAATAACTTGACAGCATTAATGAGCCAAAAATTAAAATTCCATTTAAAATTTTTGAATTAAATAATGACCAGTTAAATCCAATTATAGAGTAGTAATATGTTATGCATAACAACAGTATTGTTGAAACAATTAATGAAGTATAATTAAATTTTTGAAATACCTTTGTGATCATGTTTCAATGTATTAATTTTGGAATATAAATTTAATTATGTTTAAAGATTTTTTTTACTCAATTGGTTGGCTTTTTAATGAGTTTTTATTTTTACCCTTTGATATTCTTAGAAGCATACAATTTGAAAGTTGGTATCTTGCAAATATCGTAAGTTGGTCTTTTATATTTATTGGTATATTAGGAGCAGCATATTGGTTAAAGAAATTAAAAGAGTTTGAGAACAATAACGAAGAAAATAAAGACATTACCTCACATTCTTTTCTAAAGTAAGTCAAAGCCTATATCCTTGCGGTAATTCATTCCATCAAATTTTATTTTATTAATTTGATCGTATGAATTTTCAAGAGCTAATTCAAAGCTATTAGCCAATGATGTTATTGCTAAGACTCTTCCTCCGCTAGTGATAATAGAATCATTCTTTTTTTTAGTTCCTGCATGAAACACTAAAACTTCAGATAAATTATTTAAACCATCTATTGTTTTGCCTTTATTATACGACTGAGGATAACCTCCTGAAACTAATATAACAGTTGCAGCATGTTTGTCACTAATTTTTAATTTTACAGATTTAAATTTAGATGTTCCCATTGAATTAAAAAGTTCAACTAGGTCATTTTTTAATCTAGGAAACACAACCTCTGTCTCTGGGTCTCCCATTCTAACATTATATTCAATAACATATGGCTCATCTTCAACTTGTATTAGTCCTATAAAAATAAATCCATTATACTTCATTTTTTCTTTCATTATACCAGTAATTGTTGGTTTAATTATTTTATTTTGAATTTTAGCTAAAAATTTATTACTGAGAAAGGGTACAGGTGAAATAGCGCCCATACCTCCTGTATTTAGACCCTTATCTCCTTCTCCTATTTTTTTATAATCTTTGGCAAAAGGAAGAACTTTGTAGTTTTTACCATCTGTTAGAATAAAACATGAAAGTTCAATTCCATCAAGAAACTCTTCTATTACAACTTTAGTCGAGGATTTCCCAAACTTTCTGTCTAGAATCATATTCCTGAGTTCTAATTTAGCATCTTCTAAATCCTTTAATATTAATACTCCTTTGCCTGCAGCTAAACCATCAGCTTTTAGGACATACGGCGGATTCATACTTTCCAGAAAACTATCAGCCTCATTTATATTTTTGATAGAAAAAGTTTTATGTTTTGCTGTTGGTATACTATACTTTTTCATAAAGTCTTTAGCAAAATCTTTACTGCCCTCAAGAAGACCCGCTTGTTTGCTCGGAGCAATAATGTTAACATCCTTTAGTTCAATATTAGATTTAAAGAAGTCATAAATACCATTAACTATTGGATCCTCAGGTCCAACAAACACCAATGAGATTTTATGTTCTAATGTAACTTTCTTAATGAGCTCAAAGTCATTTACATCTCCCTTAATATTTTCTGCTAATAACTCTGTTCCAGCATTTCCTGGAAGTGCATAAACTTTTGAACATTTATTACTGTTAGAAAAACTTGATATTATAGCATGTTCTCGACCACCGGAGCCTATAACTAAAATATTCATTCAGTTTTAAATTTGTTAATTATTTGTTTTATATTTTGTATATGATTATTATGGTTTTCCATATTCTTAATGTTCTCTAAATTAATCATAAAAAAGTCTTTGAAGTCTGCTGTCTGAAAATAATTTTTCAAGTCATATACTCTCATTTTTTGATTAGTATGCCCTAACCCCTCATCAATAAATATAACCTTTAAACCCATGGCTAAAGCTGGTAAAGCAGCATGAATTCTAGAAGTAATTATTATCTCACTTTCAGCAATTTTTTTTAGCATCTCTTCTGCTAAAGATATGCCTTCAGAATGTAAATTTATTGACTGTTTTAAAATTTGAGAATACCTCTTTATTTCAAAATTTTGTTTAAATAGGTATTTATTAAACTTTTGCAATTTAATGCCATAATTCAAAAATCTATATGGGTACTTTATCATAGATAGTAGAAATTTTAAAGGAGATTTATAATCTAAAGTTGGTTTAAGCCTATCAAAGGCTCCAATTACTAATAAACCTCTCGGGGTTTGCTTGTTAAGATATTTTTCTCTTTCTATACCCAATGTTACACAAGATGAAAAATAAGCATTAATTCCATTCATAGCCAAAAGGTCTCTCGTGTAAAAATCGCGACATCCAATTGGTTGATGTTTTTTAAAGTACTCAATTGATTTTTGATTTAAAAATGTCTTTGCTATTGACGGATTAATATGAAAGGATATAAATAATGGTTTAATATTGTTACTTGGTGGCCAATTCTTTGGATTCTCCATAAACCAGCCATTAATTATAGTTTTTATTGGATCACCGCTATAAGTATTAAGTTTTTCTCTGTCCAGGATTTTAATGTTTTGTTTGTTTAAAATATCAATAACAGCTTTTGTTTGAATATAATCTCCAATGTTTCTAGATCCACTAAACCCTAATACCCCTATTTCCATTAATCTATATTTTGTTTTATTTTCTCAGTACGCATTAAAATATCAAATTTTGATATTATCCTATTCCTTGAATATTTTGACTCTTTATCTCCTATATCTGATATAATGTAGTCTTTAACTTTTTCTAAATCTTTTTCAGTGTCAAATAAAATTCCTGAATTGCCAATTATATCTGGGATTCCAAAAACTCGAGAGCCTATTGGTAGACACCCACATAACATAGCTTCACAGACTGCATTAGGTAGCCCCTCAACTCGCGATCCCTGAAAATAAAATTTATGTCTTATATAAAGTTCTTTCATTTGAGTCTTAGTTTGAACTCCTAGCACACTTACATTAGGACTTAAGTCTAAAAAATTTACAATCTGGATTTTGGTTTGTCCAGCAATTGTAAAAGGAACTTCTGGAACTAAAGATGCTAATTTGTTGAACATTTTTAAGCCCTTAATGTTAATGACTCGCTCATCTGAGAAAAAGGCTGCTGTCAATACTCCAGTTTTTTTTATGCTAGTATCATAATTCCAAAATCTACTATCATATCCCGTATTTATCTCCTTAATTAGTAATTTTTTATTTTTGGAAAAATTCCTAACTCCTGATATAACATTAAATTTCTCCTTAGCATATCTACATCCTTTTTCCAAAGATCTATGAACTACCCATATTTCAGTAACTAAACTATAGTTAATTTTTGCTAATATAGATCTAATATCTTTTTTAAAGAATAGACCGTGCTGGTTCTGCTCATCTACGATAGCATCATATCCTCCAACAACAATAACTGATTTTTTTAAAAAAAGTTTTGAAAAAATAATTGGAATAAACGCATGATAATCATTAAACCAGATAATTACTATTTTTGACCTAGACAGATAAAAAATTGACTTTATTGTTTCTTTTATCCTATTTTTTACAAAATATAATAGTGTTTTCTTTGGTTTAGATTGTATTTGAAAAACATTATAGTCCAGTGCCTCTAAGATTGAAATGTCAGATTTAACAAAACTTCTCTTAACACAGTAAACTATGGTTGCATTCTTGCTCAATAGTTGTAATAATTTAATTTATCAGCAATTTTTCTATCATTTGATAGTCTGGGTACTTTATTTTGGCCTCCTAATTTTCCTACAGATTTCATGTAATTATTAAAACCCCCGTTTTTTACTAAAATAACTTCTAATGGTTTTAATATTCCTCCTTTAATTAAGTCTTTATAATAAATATTTTGTTTAAGCATCTGAGTTTCTAAGGTTTTTGAAAAGGTATTTATATCCTGTGGCTGAGTTTCGAATTCTACATACCATTCATGACAAGGTAGACCCTTTTTTGGATTTATATTTGGTGCAACAGTAAATTCTCTTATAGTTACATTATGGGTTTTTGTCGCAATATTCATAGAATTTTCCACTTCCTCTGAAATAACATGCTCCCCAAATGCTGATAAGAAATGTTTGATTCTTCCTGTAACAATTATTCTGTAAGGTTTAATTGATGTGAATTTCACAGTATCTCCAATGTTATAACCCCATAATCCAGCAGAACTTGATATAATTAATAGATAATTTACATTAATATGGACATCTTTAATAGAAATTCTTTTAAAATTTCCATTTATGAAGTCCTCTGCTTTTATAAACTCATAAAAAATATCGTTATTCAACAATAATAACAAATCCGTTGTCTCCTCAGTAAAGTTATCTTGGTATCCAAAAAATCCCTCTGATGCTGGATAAGTTGCCAAAGTATCAACCTTGTTTCCAAATAATTTATCAAATGATGACTTATAAGGAGTAAAACTTACTCCACCATATACATATAATGTAAGGTCAGGGAAAACCTCCTTTATTGTTTTATTTTCATTTGATATAATCTTCTCAAAATACATTTGTACCCATGAAGGTATTCCAGCTATAATTGTCATTTTTTCTCCAACTGTCTCTTGAATTATCATATCAACTTTACTTTCCCAGTCTTCAATACAATTTGTTTTCCATGAAGGTTTTCTGTTTTTTAAAAAAAGTCTAGGGATATAATGAGCACTTATGCCAGAAAGCCTTCCTATAAACACACCATTTTTTTTATCAAGTTTAGGGCTACCTTGTAAAAACATATGTTTCCCATTTATTGGTTTGTAATTGTTTGTCTTTAAAAAATAATTTAAAAGTGCATCTCGTGCTGAATTTATATGTGTTAGGATAGATTCTTTTGTAATTGGTATATATTTTATACCAGAAGTTGTACCACTTGTTTTAGCAAAATAAAGTGGTTGTCCTGGCCATAGAATATTTTTTTCTCCTGAAACAACTTTATCAACATATGGCTTTAAACCTTCATAATCTCTTATTGGAACTTGATTTTTAAAATCCTCATAACTTTTGATGCTAGAAAAATTATGATCCAACCCAAACTGTGTGTTCATTCCTTTTTTTAATAATTTTTTAAAAGTTTTATTTTGAGTTTTTAGTGGGTTCGTGATCCATATTTTATTTCTTTTTTTTACTAGCTTAGAAAAAAGAATTGTAATTAGAGTTTTCATTTAAAACTCAATATAACTTTGAGGGTCAACTGGTTCACCCTGATACCATAATTCAAAATGAAGATGAGGGCCTGTTGTTAACTCTCCCGTATTTCCAGTGAAGGCAATGATTTCTCCTGTTCCTACTCTATCCCCTTGTGTTTTAACAATAGAGGAATTGTGCTTATAAATTGAGGTTAGACCGTTTAAATGTTCAATTATAATCACAAACCCAGTTGCTGAGGTCCATTCAGAAAATACAACAATTCCCTCACTAATAGAGTGAACAGGTGAGTTCTCAGGTATTACAATATCTACTCCATAATGCCTAGTGTTTACATCAAAAGCTGATGATAGGCCACCTTTAACAGGCGGAAAAAGAACAGTTGTAAATCTCTCTTCTTGAATATCAAATGCGTTATATTTGTCTTCCTCTTCAACTATTGCTCTTAACAAAGAATCTTCTTGATTTGTATCTACAATCTCCAACTCAGCTATACTATTTTCTTTCCAACTTAAGTTTTCATCCATTTCGTCATATGAAATATTTCCTGACAAAAGGTCTTTTAGTGAATTAATATAATTACTTTGTACTATGTAGAGGCTCTCTAAGGAGTCGAGTTTCATTGAGTTCTCAATAGCATTTTGTCTAAGCTCAACACTGGTATAACCTCTAAAATATTCTTTGAGTGGGGTAAAGTATATAAGTAAAAAAGATGCAGACAGAACTACTAGAAATACAATAAAGGAAGACATTAGAAAATTAAGTGATGATGATGATAAAAGTTTCCTTCTTTCAAGGGTTTTTTCATTTACTATAAGTATATGAAATCTTTCAGATAATTTATCTAGTATGGTATGTTTTTTCTTTTTTAGCACTAATGCAAATATATGTATAGTTAATCATAAGTTATTAATTATTAATAAATTCACATTACAAAAAATAATTCAGTAAATTTGTATATAAACTTAGTTAAATAAATTTTTCAAGTATGATAGGTGGACCTCAAATAATATTAATAATTATCGTTGTTCTTTTACTGTTTGGTGGTAGAAAAATTCCGGAGCTCATGAGAGGGCTTGGAAGCGGAATTAAAGAATTTAAAAAAGCTACTAAGGAAGAAGAAGAAGATGCAAAGGAATAATACTATTTAGCAAATCTCATTGTTGTTATAATGGTGTTTAACTCGAACATGTAGTCTCTCTTACTCTCTGATGGTGCAAACGAAAAACCTTCAATTACAATATTTCTTTTATTCATTGTGTCTTTGATAATATAATTAATATACGGTCCAGCCATAAAATCATTCTGAACTTCCCATGTGCCCTTAGTTAAGATAGCATCTAAATTGTTAACTTTTGTTTTGTAATAATAGGGAAGATAAGCTCTTTCAGTAATCATATATGAGCCAGGAACTCTTCCTGGTATATATATTTGTCCAATTGAATCTCTTATTGCAGGGATTCTTTCTTCTATCTTTTTTAAATCTATATCTAATGGAAGTGTATAAGCAATAATATTCATATGTCCTTTTACTAACTGCTTCTCAATCCAAACAAAATTTGATGTGTCCTTAACTGTGGAGTATGCGTCAGGAAAAATAAGATTAATTCCAAAACGATCTTCAAGTTGTTGATCATCATTAAGAGACTTTCTCATTCTACGAATTTTTTCAGTTCTTTCATTTTCTGAGATCGATCTTAATAAAAGATCTTTATTTTCATCAAAATAAAAATTCATTACCTCCTCATCTTCACCTGTTATTAGAGCTGTTATTTGAGGTCTTGCCCAAAGATTTTTGATTAATCTAAATCCTTGATCAGATGTGTCTTTTCTAAATACAATTATATTTCTACTACTTCTTGCAAAGCCTTTAAATATTGATGGTTGTATATAATACAAATCATATTTAGGTTCGTCAAAAGGGAGTCCTTCGTATGGTTCCATCAAAGACTCCTTGATACTGCTTCCAAGGTTTCCTGACCATAAACTATTATTCATAACTATAGTTAACGCATTAATATTGCCATTTGATTCCGGAACATATGCTATGGAACTGTCTGATTGACATGAAATGAAAAGCATCCAAGTTAATATTATTAAAACGTTGTTCTTTAAATTCATTTCATCAAAGCCTTTACGCCTGGTAGAATTTTCCCCTCTAGACTTTCTAAAAGAGCTCCTCCTCCAGTTGAAATATAGCCAACCCAGTCCTCTTTTCCAAGCTTTTTTAAGGCTGCTATTGAGTCACCCCCGCCTACAATTACATTGGCTCCTTTTTCTTTTGCTTCTCTAAGAGAGTTACATATCGATCTCGTTCCCTCAGAAAACAAATCCTTTTCATAAACTCCCATAGGTCCATTCCAAAAAATTGTGTTACTACTCAAAATTTCTTGATTAAACATTTCTATAGACTTTTTTCCAATGTCTAGCCCAATCCACCCATCTTCTATCTCTTTTGAATTAAAGGTTAAGATTTGATCATTATTATCATAGTCTTTAGAGGCTATTGTGTCTATAGGCAAAATTATTTTTTTATCTAATGCTTGCGCTAAACTTAAAATTTCTTGTGCATTAGTAATTAATTCATTTTCTAACAAAGAGTTTCCAATTTTTCCTCGTTTTGCTTTAATAAAAGTGTAAGCCATTCCTCCTCCAATGATAATTTTATCTACGTTTTTAATCAGATTATACAAAATACCAAGTTTACTTGAGACTTTGGCACCTCCCAAAATTGCAAGAACAGGTTTTTTTCCATAATTAGCTATTTGATTTATTGCATCAAGCTCTTTTTTAAGAAGCATGCCTGGAAATTTTTTATTCTCAAAATATTCTGCAATTACAAATGTTGACGCATGTTCTCTATGACAAGATCCAAAAGCATCATTTACATATATATCCCCTAATTTTGAAAGGTTTTTAGCAAATACTCTATCTCCTGATGTTTCCTCCTCATAAAAACGAAGATTTTCCAAAAGAATAATACTGCCTTTATCTAATTTAGATATAGCTTCCTGTGCACCCTGGCCAATACAATCCTCATAAAAAAATACCTTCCGGCCTAATACCGAAGACACTGTGTCTATTATTTTTTTTAACGAGAATTTGTTTTCTTTTCCTTTCGGTCTGCCAAGATGAGATATTAGAATACATATTCCACCTTTTTCTAAAATTAAATCAACGGTCTCTTTACATGCTACAATTCTTGTAGTGTCTGTCACATTATCATCATCATCTAAGGGGACATTTAAGTCAACTCTTACAATTACTTTTTTGTTTTTTAAGTCTTGTTGTTCTAGATCAGACATGTTAATATTATTTTGTCGACAAAGATATAATATGATATATATTTAGGTATGAATTTAGATAGAATTTTAGGTCAAGGACATATTAAAGAAAAGCTCTATTATTCAATTCAAAAAAAAAAATTTCCTCAATCAAAAATTCTTGTAGATAAAGATGGCTATGGTGGTTTAAATTTTGCTGTTGAAATTGCAAGAGAGCTATTAATTCAAAAAAAATCTTTTAAAGGAGAACTCCTGGATCACCCAGATTTACATTTTTCTTTTCCTACTTTTGCATCAATTAAGGATACTGAAACACTTTATACTAAGTGGATATCTTTTGCTAAACAATTTCCTTTCTCAGATTTTCAAAAGTGGTCAAGCTTTATTGGAAACACAACCTCTCAAGGATCTATTAAGGTCCCTGAGATTGATAGAATTCAAAAGAAAGCAGTTCTTAAACCATTTCTTGGTGGCAATAAAGTCTTTATTTTATGGGGTACTGAGACAATGATGCCTCAATCCTCCAATAAGCTTTTAAAAATATTAGAGGAACCTCCTACTGATACATATTTTATCCTAATAACAAATAGTTTACAAGCTCTTTTACCTACAATAATATCAAGATGCCAAATTTCAAACCTTGGCCCTATTGATCATGAAGAACTCAAACAGTTTTTAAAAAATTTAAAGATTGATATTGACTTTAATTTAATTGTAAAATCCTCAAGAGGTAGCATTTCTAGGGCATTGAACTACATAGATGAAGGCTCATCTTCAATCATTCATGAACAAAATTTTATTGATTGTTTGAGATTTGCCTTTCTTGCAAAAAAAAGTAAAAAAGCTGTTATAGATCTTACCAAATGGTCTGAGAAAATAGCTTCTAATTCTAGAGAACAACAAAAAGATTTTCTAAGTTTTTGTTCCTTTCTCATTAGAGAAGCTATGCTTGTAAGCTATAAATCTGATAATCTAAGTTCTTTTGTTTCAATTTCAGATTTTAAAATAGGTAAACTTTCTCCATTCATTCACAGCAAAAATTTAATTGAAATAATTGATTTAATTGAAGATTCACATTACTCCATTTCAAGAAACGTTAATTCTAAAATTGTTTTCACATCGTTCGCAATTGAAATAACAAAGCTTATTAATACTCCTGAGAACTAAATTTTTCTGAAAATATAAAAAGAGGATGAGTATTTGGATGTGAAAAGTGCTAATATATTTGAAATTGAACCGATGACAATTGCATTAATCCATGGAAAGATAGACTTTTTGTATTTAGCTGATAGGTATGATATATAATAAGAATCTAGCCACAAAGGATGTCTAGAAATTAGACTAAATCCATTTTCTTTCATTAGATTTTGTAAGGAATTGTGATTAAAATGGTATAAATGTCTTGGTACATCCCAGGCAGCCCAATGTTTTCCATATGCCCTTGAATCAAAACAATCTCTGTTTGGAACTGCAACAACTAGAGCGCCATTATGTTTTAATTTTTTTTCTAATGTTACTATGGCCTCATAAATATCTGGAATGTGTTCAAGAACATGCCACATCATAATCATATCATATTGATTATCAGTTACTTGAGAAGTTATATGTTTATTTGTTATTGGATCATATGCTAAAACACTGATCTTCTTTTTTTTTAAAAATTTAGCAAAATTACCATCACCCGATCCATAATCTAAAATTATACTTGATGGTCGTAGGGTTTTTTGTAAAACTTTTAATTTATAGTTAAACATTATGTTTTGTGAGATCTTATAAAAAAGAGACATGATACCTTTCTTTTTATTATGTGGATGATAATTTTCATTTTCATAGTATTTATTGTAATTATGATCTTCTGCTAAGCTTGTCCAAACAATATTTGTCTTAACATCAAGGAAAAGATTGAAATGCTTGTTTGAAGCAACGTAATCTTTAGTGCTTAAAACCATTCTGTCTTTTTTTAATAACTGTTTCACGTGGAACTTTTATCTACCCATCTTAACAAGCAAAACACTAATATCGCTTGGATTAATACCACTAATTCTAGATGCTTGAGAGAGTGTGGTAGGTCTAATTTTATTTAATTTCTCTTTTGCCTCATGGGATAACGAGGCTAAGGGGTTGTAATCAAAATTATCTGGAATCTTAATGTCCTCTAGTCTTTGAAGTTTGTCAGCGTTAGCCTTCTCTTTTTCTATGTAACCCTTATATTTTATTTGAATCTCAGTCTGGTCTAAAACTTCATTGTCTAATTTATTTGCTTGAATATAATTTTCCACTGAGGTTATTTTTCTGATATCCTGTTGCTTAACATTAGGCCTTGAATATATTTTATCTATTTTTCCTTTTTGAGGTACAGGTTCATAGTTTACTGATTTTAAAATTTTATTAACTTCGTCTAGCTCAAAACTTGTATCATTAAAAAACTTAACAAAACTCTCAACTTGTTTTTGTTTCTGTTTAACACGAGCATATCTTTCCTTCTTGGCTAAGCCAATCTTGAATGATTTCTCTGTTAATCGAATATCTGCATTGTCTTGTCTAAGCAAGGTTCTATATTCTGCGCGGGATGTAAACATTCTGTATGGCTCCTCAGTTCCTTTGGTAATTAAATCATCAATCAAAACACCAATATAAGCCTCACTTCTTGTTAATATTAAAGGATCTTTATTAAATACTTTCGAAACAGCATTAATGCCTGCTATTAAACCTTGAGCAGCAGCTTCTTCGTAGCCTGTTGTACCATTAATCTGTCCAGCAAAAAATAAATTTTTTATCAACTTAGTTTCAAGAGTAAGTGTTAATTGAGTTGGTGGAAAATAATCATACTCTATAGCATATCCTGGTCTAAAAATCTTAACATTCTCAAATCCTTTAATTTTTTTGATAGCATCATATTGAACATCTTCTGGCATTGAAGTTGAAAAACCGTTGACATAGACTTCGACAGTGTTTTCTCCCTCAGGTTCAACAAATATTTGATGTCTATCCTTTTCTGCAAATCTATATATTTTATCTTCTATTGAAGGGCAGTACCTAGGACCTGTACTACTTATACTTCCGTTAAACATGGGTGACCGACTAAAAGACTCAGACATGATATCATGAACATCTCTATTTGTATAAGTTATGTAACAGCTTATCTGATGCTTAAGGGGTTGAATGCATTCTAGATAACTAAATTTTGCAGGATTTTTATCTCCTGGTTGCTCCTCCATAACACTATAATCTAATGTTCTTCCATCAACTCTCGGCGGGGTTCCTGTTTTCATTCTTCCAGATTTAAACCCATAAGACTCAAGTTCTGATGTAATACCTACAGAAGACTTTTCTCCAGCCCTTCCTCCTCCAAAATTTTTATCCCCGACATGAATTAATCCATTTAAAAATGTTCCATTTGTTAAAATAACAGAGTGAGAGTATATTTTATTACCCAGACCAGTAACAACTCCTTTTATTGTACTTTTTTCAATGATTAAACCAACAACCATGTCTTGATAAAAATCAAGATTTGTTGTATTCTCTAACATCTCTCGCCATTTGAGGGCAAATTTAGCTCTATCTGACTGAACCCTTGGACTCCACATTGCAGGTCCTTTAGATTTGTTCAACATTTTAAACTGTATAGCTGTTAAGTCTGAAACCACCCCACTATATCCGCCAAGTGCATCAATTTCCCGAACAATTTGACCTTTTGCAATACCTCCCATTGCTGGATTACATGACATTTGTCCAATTGTTTGAAGATTCATAGTTATTAAAAGTGTTTTGGCGCCAAGGTTTGCTGCAGCTGCAGATGCCTCTGCACCAGCGTGACCACCACCTACAACAATAACGTCATATTTAGATTCAAACATTTTGATTAGTTTCACGTGAAACGGCAAATATAAACTCTTCTTCCAATTCTCTCATAGTAACCTTTTCATCAGGTGTCTTGTCTTTATATCCGAGACAATGAAAAAGACCGTGAGAGATAAGTCTAATACACTCATTTTCAATACTTTGGTTATATTTTTTTGCATTTTCTCTCATCATCGACAGAGAAATATAGACTTCCGCAATAAGATTTTTTTCTTCAGAGTAATCAAATGTGAGAATATCAGTATGATTGTCATGATTTAGAAAATTAACATTCATTAATCTCATGGTATTTAAGCCCACAAAATTATATTCAAGCTTTTCTATTTTAAAACCACTTTTGTTGGCAAAAAAAACAATTGTTTCAGCTATAATTTTATTTTGGATTAAGCTATTTGAATATCCAATAAATTTAATCTTTTGCATATTTCTACAAATATAAATCAATTATTAAGGATAATTTCAATAAGGAATAATATGGTGTTATATTTGAAGAATGAGAGAAAGAGCTAGATTTGCACCGAGTCCGACCGGACCTCTTCACATTGGGGGAGTAAGAACGGCTTTGTTTAATTATTTAATTGCAAAAAAAAATGGTGGAGACTTTATTCTAAGAATTGAAGATACGGATTCCAAAAGAACCGTTAAAGGAGCGGAAGAACATATACAAGATTCTTTAAGATGGCTTGGTTTAAAATTCGATGAAGGTCCAATTAAACAAAGTGAACGAAAATATTTATATAAAAAATGTATTGATGAACTTATTAAAAAAGGATTGGCTTACTATGCTTTTGACACATCTGTAGAACTTGAAAAGATGAGGGCAAACGCCAATGGTCAATTTAAATATAACTACGAAACAAGAAAGAATATGATAAACTCTTTTACAGTTTCAGATGAAGAGGTTAAATCTAGGGTTAAAAGTGGGGGCTATGTTGTTAGAATGGTTGTTCCTGAAGAAAGAAAAGTAACTGTAAATGATGAAATTAGGGGCTCTCTGAGTTTTAAATCTAATGAATTAGAGGATAAAATAATCATGAAGTCTGACGGTATGCCAACGTATCATTTTGCGAACGTTGTAGATGATCATGACATGAAAATAACTTCTGTTGTCAGGGGAGAAGAATGGTTATCTTCTCTTCCTTCACATATAACACTATATGACCATTTTGGATGGAATCCACCAAAGTTCTTCCACCTTCCCCTCATATTAAAAAGTACTGGACAAGGAAAACTTTCAAAAAGAGATGCTGATGAACAAGGGCATCCAGTTTTTGCAGTTCAATGGGAAGAGTCAAAAGGTTTTAAAGAGTTTGGTTACACACCGGAAGGAATAATCAACTACCTAGCTCTTCTTGGATGGAAAGGGAAAGATGAGACAGAAAAATACACCTTGGATGAGTTAATTGAATGCTTTGAGAGTAAGTATATTAACAAATCTGGTGCTCGTTTTGATGTTAAAAAAGCTTTGTGGATTAACCACCTACACCTTAAAGATTTTTCTTCTAAAAAAATTCTCTCATTATCTAATCAGGCAAAATCTTTACTAGAAAAAAAGTATGAAGTTAAGGTTTGCGAAGAAATTGTCGATCTTATTAAACAAAGACTAAATACAGTACTTGATGTTGAAAAAGAAGTTTTTGTTTTTATTAACCAGCCTAAAAGCTATGACTCTGATGCAATTGAAAAAATAACTAGAAATACCATATATGATATTCTAAATTTTTGTAAATTAAATACGGAGCTAATTTCAGATCCTTTATCACTTAAAGAAAGCTTAATGTCTTTCGCGTCTGAGAGCCAAATTTCCTTCGGAAATATTATGAAGACTTTGCGGCTTTGTATAGTTGGAAGTTTATCTGGTCCTGATTTGTTTAAAATTATTGAAATTATAGGTCATGATGAAACGCTCCAGAGAATTGAAAGTTTAATAAATAAAATTTAAAAAAATGAGTCTATTTACAACACCCTTAATTATATTGTTTCTTTTTTTCATTACCATCTCTACGGTATTTATCGTTAAACAACAGTCTGCAGCTATTGTTGAAAGATTTGGTAAATTTCAATCCGTCAGAAAGCCCGGTATTCAGATTAAAATTCCTTTGGTTGATAGAATTGCTGGAAGATTGAGTTTAAAGGTTCTTCAACTTGATGTGGTTGTAGAAACAAAAACCAGCGATGATGTTTTTGTAAAACTAAAGGTTTCTGTTCAATACAGAGTTGTAGAATCTAAAGTTTTTGACGCTTTTTATAAGCTAGACTTTCCTCAGGATCAAATAACGTCATATGTTTTTGACCTTATTCGTTCGCAGGTTCCAAAAATGAAACTAGATGATGTTTTCTCGAAACAAGATGATATTGCTGTAGCAGTAAAACAATCACTTGGGGATGCGATGGAAGAGTATGGATATTTTATAGTAAAAGCGCTTGTAACCGATATTGAGCCAGATGCGGAGGTAAAAAGAGCAATGAACAGAATTAATGCTGCTGACAGGGAAAAGACAGCGGCTCAGTATGAAGGGGATGCTGCAAGAATTTTAATTGTTGAAAAGGCAAAAGCAGAAGCAGAAAGCAAAAGATTGCAGGGTCAAGGTATAGCTGATCAAAGAAGAGAAATTGCTAAGGGTATTGAGGATTCTGTTGGTACACTTGGATCAGTTGGTATCAACTCACAAGAAGCCTCTGCGCTTATTGTTGTTACTCAACACTATGACACTTTACAGTCAATTGGTGGAGAAACAAACTCTAACTTGATACTTCTACCAAACTCCCCTCAAGCAGGAAGCACTATGTTAAATGACATGGTTGCGGCATTTACAGCTAGCAGTAAAATTGGTGAGGCAATGCAAAAAGAAAATCAGAAATTCACAGAAACAGGAGCAACAAAACCTGAAGAGCCTGAAACGCCAAGTTTTGATGAGTCTGAAAGTGTGTAAATTTACTTTTTCCAACCATCTCTTAACCCTACGGTTTTATTAAACTCTAGGGTTTTTTTGTTATCAGTCTTTACATAATATCCCAACCTTTGAAATTGGAATTGCTGACCTTCTTTTGCTTCTAATAAATATGGTTCAACTAATGCTTCTTTTGTTATCAATGAGTTTTCGTTGATTTCATTTTCAATTGCTTTGTTTTTTCCAGGCAACTCAACTTTAAAAAGTCTGTCGTATATGTTTATTTTTGCCCTGACTGCCTCTTTTGCTGAAACCCAATGAATTGTTCCCTTAACTTTTCTGTTACTTTCTGGAGTGTTTGAACCGCTTTTGCTTTTTTCATCATACTCACATAAAACTTCGGATATATTTCCTTTTGGATCTTTAATAATATCAACCGCCTTTATAATGTATGCGTTTTTTAGCCTTACTTCTTCGCCTAGTGCCAGCCTAAAAAACCCTTCCTCAGGGTTTTCCTGAAAATCATCTTTTTCTATGAAAATTTCATCTGTAAATATTATCTCTCTTTTCCCTTTCTCCAGATTTTGAGGATTAATTTCGAAGTTTATTTTCTCTCCCTCACCCCTACAATAATTAATAATTTTAATTTTTAAAGGGTTAATTACCGCCATTGCTCTTGGTGCTATTTCATTTAAATGTGATCTTACACAAAACTCTAGAAGAGAAGCGTCAATTACATTCTCCCTTTTTGAAACTCCAACTGTTACTGCAAAGGTTTTTAAAGACTGTGGTGTATACCCTCTTTTTCTTAGACCAGATATTGTTGGCATTCGAGGATCATCCCAGCCTGAAACCATTTTTTTATCAACCAACTCAGCAAGCTTCCTTTTGCTTGTGATAGTATATGAGAGGTTAAGTCTAGAAAACTCTCTTTGTTTTGGCCCAATTCCTTTTAGTGGACTAATTGCATCTAAAAACCAGTCATACAGTTCTCTGTGAGGTTCAAACTCAAGAGTACAAAGTGAGTGTGAAACCTGTTCTATATAATCAGATTCTCCATGTGTCCAGTCATACATAGGGTAAATATTCCATTTTTCACCTGTTCTATGATGGCTTACCTTCATAACCCTGAAAATAACAGGGTCTCGCATCAACATGTTGGGTGAAGCCATTTCAATCTTTGCTCTTAAAACATGCTCTCCCTGATCATACACCCCTTTATACATTCCGTCAAAAATAGAAAGACTTTCTTCTTTTGGTCTGTCTCTAAAAGGGCTGTTTTGTCCCGGTTGGGTTGGTGTTCCTTTTTGTGAAGCTATTTGGTCCGAGGTTTGTGAGTCAATGTATGCTTTGTTTTTTTTAATTAAAATAATTGCCCATTTATAAAGTTGATTGAAGTAATCTGAGGC
>CAJPUS010000003.1 GCA_905380995.1 uncultured Flavobacteriaceae bacterium | reverse complement strand
AAATTAACAGCCTGCATAGCAGCTCCTGAAGTGTATCCAACAAAAAGGCCTTCTTTTAAAGTAATTTCTCGTGACATATGGGCACTATCTGAATCTTTTACTTTGACAAACTTATCAATAATTTTGAAATCAGTAGTTGATGGGACAATATTTTTACCTAAACCTTCAATACGATAGGAATAAATCTCATTTTTATCAATCTTTCCTGTTTCATGATATTTTTTTAATATAGATCCATATGCATCAACACCTATTATTTTTATATTTTTATTTTGTTCCTTCAAATATTTTCCAATACCTGAAATTGTACCACCAGTTCCGCTACATGCAATTAGGTGGGTAATTTTACCTTTTGTTTGATTCCATATTTCTGGTCCAGTAGACTCATAATGCGCTTCTACATTTAATTCATTAAAATACTGGTTTATATACACAGAATCTTTTATCTCCTTATTTAGTCTTTTAGCTACTTCATAATAGGACCTTTTATCATCTGATGGAACATTTGACGGGCATACATAAATATTAGCTCCAAGACATTTTAGCATGTTTATCTTATCCTTGGAGGCCTTAGAACTAACTGCTAAAACACATTTGTAGCCTTTCAATAGAGAAACCATTGCTAAACTAATACCTGTATTTCCAGAAGTAGTTTCAATTATTGTACTACCGCTTTTTAGGATATTTCTTTTCTCAGCCTGATTTAAAATATGAAGTGCTATTCTGTCCTTATTAGAGTGACCAGGATTATATCCTTCATACTTGGTATAATATTCTCCTGGAAAGTTTTTAGTTATTTTATTTAGTTTTATAAGAGGTGTATTACCAATGAGTTCTAGAATATTTTTGTAAGCTATGTTGTCTTTTGACATTGAATCCTTTGATTATAGTGCAAATTTAAAAAAAAACTAGTAATCATATGGAAAATTTCCAATAGGAGAACCGTCAGGAATCTTAGTTTTATTTACTGGTATATATTGATCGGGATTTGAAATAAATCCATTTATTTTATTAACTAAAAAAGCATTAAAAACATCAGATTCAGATTCAAGTTTTTTTATTAGGTACATAATATTCGATAAAATAATTGATTTAGATAAGTCATCAGTTTTTGAATTATTAAAAGATAGGAACAGATGGTCTAAAAACAACGTTGATGTATTTTTGTTAATAGATATCTCGTATTCATTCATCTTCCTTTTGCTAAAAATAGAGTTGGCAATTGTCTTTAGATAATCATCTAAAGAAATTATAATCTCTCCAAACATATTTTGCTGATTAATTCTATTTATTCTTTCTGGATTTAAAAGAAATAATAAAGTATGATTGATTACGGAACTTGAAGCATTAATATAATCAAATGTAACACCAGTCTTTGAGGCAAAATTTTCTCTTGTCCTAGGATTTCTAAATGATCTGGGTGTCAAGATACCTATTAAGTTTTCTGGTAACACCAAATTTTCAGGAGATAAAACTTTAAGAAGAGATTCTAAGGATTTTTTTTGTAATTCTTTATCAACATAATTTAATTGATCATTGTTATTGTCTTTTACAAAATAGAGGTAATCTACACCACCAATTGCCTTAGCTGTAGCTTCAATTTGATACCTATGAAGCATATATATCGGAACAAGAATATCCTCAATTCTATCATAAGACTCGCCATATTCAATGTTTTCTAAATCAAGATTCATTAAAGCAATTTTTCTTATTTTGAGTAATTTTTCAAGTTCTTCAAAAGGCATTGAACTATTATCCCATAGATGGGAGTAAGGGTTAGCACTACCAACTGGCCTTGAATCAGAGTCACTTAAAAAGTATAAACCATCTTTTTTAGCATTATCTAGGATTTTGTTTAACTCCTTATTCTCGTCTTGGTGATTTGATAAATCTGAATATGCATACTTAACACTAACTATATCCCATGGGCCAATGTCTTTAGAATAAGCTTCATCAATATTAATTAAACCATCTACTAGATCAATCTTAGGATGGGGATAATCCATTACTGAAGATCTTTTATTTGCACTAGATATAAAATTGTGAGCAAATCCAAGTGTATGTCCTATTTCATGAGCAGAAAGCTGTCTAATTCTATCAAGTGCAGTTTCCTTGATTAAATTTTTATTCTCTTTAGTTAAAGGATTATCAATTAAACCACTTAATATCATGTAATCTTGTCTTACCCTTAAACTTCCAAGACTAACCTGACCTTTTATTATCTCGCCAGTTCTTGGATCAATTACACTTGCACCGTAACTCCAACCTCTTGTAGACCTATGGATCCATTGTATTAAATTATACCTTACATCCATAGGATCAGCATCTTTAGGTAAAATCTCTATTCTGAAAGCATTTTTGTAACCTGCACTTTCAAAAGCCTGATTCCACCAATTTCCACCCTCAATTAATGCAGTTTTTATGGGCTCAGGAGTTCCATTGTCGATATAATATACAATTGGTTCAACAGGCTCACTAAACTCTTTTTCTGGAAACTTTTTTTTTAGCCTGTGTCTTATGATAAATCTTTGTTCAAGTTTTTCATCGATAGGTGTAGAATAGTCATAAACAATAAATGGATTACTTCCACTTCGAGGATCAAATTTTCTTTTCTGATAATTATCATCTGGAAGTTCTACAAACGAGTGATGTTGATTAACAGTTAAATTAGAGGGTGTAGGTGTTACACTACGAATTAAGTTACCTGAGGGTGAACCTGTAAAAGTAAGTAATACATCAAACTCAATATTTTTAGGAAAAGCTTTTGTCCTATATAAATCAATAGCAGACATAGATTTATTTAATGAGTAAGTACCTGAATTAGTTGATCTCAATCTAGAACTAACTCCATGCACGTCATTAATTAGAAAAGGTGTTAAATCAACTTTATAAGAACCATTATTTTCTTCAATTATTTCAAATCCAAAAAGAACAGATCTTGCAAATGCTTCTTTAACGGCTTTATTCTCAAGAGGATTGGATGAATTTGATACAAATCTCATGTTAGGCTGAATTAATAATATTTTATTACCTCTTTTAGTAAAATATACTATTCGAGAATTACCGAGTTGTCCTCTATCAAGACCCAAATCATTATTACCAATACCTCTACTTAAAGAATTTATATACAAAAACTCTTTATCTAAATCTTCAATATTTAATATTATTTTACCTGAATCATTACTATAAGTAAAATTCATAAAACCATTATAATCAACCATTTGACTAAAAGAAAAAGTTGAAATTAATAATATTGGTAGAAGAATATTTTTCATGAAATATTTTTTTTGAAATATAATTTTTTTTTTTGAATCCATATAATTAATTTCGACACATGTTTTCGAAGGAAAATATTAAAGCTGTTAAAAAACGTATTGATACGTTAAGGGGGTATCTTTGACGTTGAGTCAAAACAAAATAAATTACAAGATTTAGAAAAAGAGGTATCCAAACCAGACTTTTGGGTAGAACCAAAGATCGCAGAAAAAATCATAAAAGATATACAGTCTACAAAAAAGCTATTAAGTGATTTTAAAAATTTAAGTACGAAATATGATGATGTAATTGTCTTAAGTGATTTTCTTGCTGAAAGAGAATTAACTGAAGATGAAATCAACAAATCCTTTAATGAACTACTTAAAATATTAGAGGATTTGGAGTTTAAAATGATGCTTGATAAAAAGGAAGATTCTATGAGTGCTATTGTTCAAATTACTGCAGGAGCAGGAGGAACTGAATCTTGTGATTGGGCTGAAATGCTTTTAAGAATGTATTTAATGTGGAGCGAAAAAAATAACTTCAGGATTAAAGAGCTAAATAATCAATCTGGAGACGTTGCTGGTATTAAAACTGCTACAATTCAAATTGATGGTGAATTTGCATTTGGGTGGCTTAAAGGAGAAAACGGGGTTCATCGTCTTGTCAGGATTTCTCCTTTTGATAGTAATGCAAAAAGACACACATCCTTTGCGTCTGTATACGTTTATCCTCTTGTTGACGAAACAATTGAAATTAATATAATACAATCAGATCTTGAGTGGGAAACAATGAGATCTGGCGGGGCTGGCGGTCAGAGTGTAAATAAGTTAGAGACAGCAGTAAGGTTAAAACATAAACCAACTGGCATTATAGTTGAAAATTCAGAAACTAGATCCCAATTAGACAATAAAGAAAAGGCTTTGATGCTTCTTAAGTCTCAACTTTATGAAATTGAAATTCAAAAAAACAATGAAGAAAAAAAGAAAATTGAGAATTCAAAGAAGAAAATTGAATGGGGGTCGCAAATAAGGAACTATGTTCTTCATCCATACAAAACTGTAAAAGATGTTAGAACAGGTTTTGAGTCTGGAAATACAGATAGTATTCTAGATGGAGATATAACTGATTTTCTAAAGTCATATTTATTAAAACGTTAATTAATTGTAAATACAATTGATTTGTAAAAATATTAGAGTATTTTCGATAAAATTATTAAAAAAAATATATGAGTACAGGATTAGTAAAATTCTTCAACGAGACCAAAGGTTATGGTTTTATTAAAGAAGATGATTCGGATACTGAACATTTCGTTCATGTTTCAGGTCTTATTGACAGGATTACAGAGGGAGATAAAGTAGAATTTGAATTAAAAGAGGGTAATAAAGGTTTAAATGCTATTAACGTAAAAGTTATATCTTAATTTCCCTATTGCAAAATTAAAAGCCCATTTTGGGCTTTTTTTTATTTAAAATTATATTAAATATACTACTTAAAAGGGGATATCATCATCCTTATTTGATGGCTCGCTAAAGTCACTCAGTTTATTATCAGGGTTAAGTTTTGATTGGAATTCAAATGGAGAATCATATCCGCTTAGATCCTCAAACTTACCAAGATTAGCAATGAACTTAAGTT
>CAJPUS010000002.1 GCA_905380995.1 uncultured Flavobacteriaceae bacterium | reverse complement strand
GACCTTTGAAATAAACAATACACTTGGGAGTTTTAGCACTATAAAAAATTCAGTTGGATTTTCTACTGGATTTATTAATGATAAATTTGAATTATAAGGTAGATTGTCAAGAATTAAATCTGGTGGTTATATTGATAGGTCTGGATCAAAACTTCGTTCATATTTTTTACAGGCAGTGTATAAAGATTCAAATACTTTATTAAAATTATTAAATTTTGCAGGGCATGAACTTACAGATCAGGCATGGTTTGGAATAGATGCATCTACCTTAGAATCAAATCGAAAATACAATCCTGCTGGTGAATATTATGATAAAAATGGAGATATTAAGTATTACAACAATCAGGATGAGGATTACAAGCAAGATCATTATCAAATTCATTGGAACCAATCTTATAAAAATGGATGGATCTCAAATTTTGGACTTCATTACACTTACGGCAGAGGATATTATGAAAGTTACAATGTAGCTTATGATACTAATTTATCAGATAATATTGATAGAAGGTGGTTGGATAATAATTTTTATGGTCTAATATTTAGTTTAAATGATAAGTCAGATGATTATAATGCAATTATTGGTGGATCATATAATAAGTATGAAGGTCAACATTTTGGTGAGTACTTATGGTATGCAGATTCAAATAAATTGAATAACTATAAAGAAAAATTTTATGATGATTATGGAAACAAGTCAGAATTTAATTTTTATGCTAAGCTTGATTATTATTTATCACAAAAGTTATCAATATATGGAGACCTCCAGTTTAGAAGTATAAATTATAACGCTAGTATAACACCTTATTCTGTAATTTTGGGATATGTTGAACAAGGATATGAAAAAATAGATAAAAAATTCAATTTTTTTAATCCTAAAATTGGTCTTTTTTATAATAAGAATGAAAATAATCAGTTATACATGTCGTATGCGAGAGCACAAAGAGAGCCAACAAGAGCAGATTATGCAAATGGAAGCCCAGACCCTGAGAAACTTGATGATTTTGAATTGGGATGGCGTCGTACCTTCAGTAGTTTTTCTATAAATTTAAATGCTTTCTACATGCTATATGATGATCAACTAGTATTAACTGGTGAAAGAGACATTAATGGTTATGAGATTAGAACAAATGTTGGAGAGTCCTATAGATTAGGATTAGAAGTTGATTCTAAATTATATATAAATTCTAGTTTGAATATAGAATCAAATTTTTCAATAAGCGAGAACAAAAACAAAAATTTATTTTTCAGTTTTGATGGAGAGTTAAGGAACTATGGAAATACTGATATAGCTTATTCCCCAAATTTTATTGCTAATAATATAATTAACTTTTCTCCCACTGATAAGACTTTGGTCTCATTAAGATCAAATTATGTTAGTGAACAGTTTTTTGCCCAAATCAATTCACCTATTTCAAAGTTAGATTCTTTTTTTATTAATGATATTAACGTTGTTCATGAAGTTTTGATGCCAAATTTTGCAGATGAATTAAAAATTAAATTATTGCTTAATAATATTTTCGACGTAAAATATACTAGTTATGGTGGATATTATACATATGATCTACCTGAAGGAAATAGTTTAAAAACTTATGAGGGAACATATTACTACCCGCAATCAGGTATAAATTTTCTACTTGGCATAGATATTAAGTTTTAAACAAAAATTTTGTAAATTTGATAAATATCCCCACCTCATTGGGGATTTTTGCATTGAATATGGGAAATGTTTCATATTATACTGAAAAAGGTTTAAAAGACTTAAGAGATAAACTAGCGCAACTTAAAGATGTGGAGAGGCCCCGCGCTTCCCAGGCAATAGCTGAGGCAAGAGACAAAGGAGATTTAAGTGAAAATGCAGAATACGATGCCGCAAAAGAGGCACAGGGTATGCTTGAATTAGAAATTTCAAAACTTGAAGAGACAGTCTCAAATGCAAGAATTATTGATGAATCAAAACTAGACTCCTCAAAAGTACTTGTTCACTCGACAGTAAAGATTAAAAACATATTGAATTCAGCTATAATGGAATATAAACTTGTTGCACAAAGTGAGGCAAACCTAGCTCAAGGAAAAATATCAGTCGATTCGCCAATTGGTAAAGGGCTTTTAGGTAAAAAGACAGGTGATGTTGCTGAGATATCAATACCTAGCGGGAATGTTAAATTTGAAATTCTAGAAATTTCAAGATAATGGCATCAATATTTTCAAAAATAATTACAGGAGAAATACCATCATATAAGATTTACGAAGATGACAGTTTTTTAGCATTTTTGGACATAAATCCGAATGCTTTGGGTCATACTTTATGTATACCCAAAAAAGAAACAGATCAGATATTTGATTTAGATGACAAAACTTTATCTGAACTCATTATTTTCTCCAAAAAAATTGCAAATGCAATAAAAAAAGCTGTAGTTTGTGAAAGAGTAGGTATGAGTGTAATTGGCCTTGAAGTTCCGCATGTCCATATTCATCTTATTCCTATTAATAGTATGAACGATATGAATTTTAATTCAAAAATTGAAATGACTGAGGCTCAATTTATCGAAACAATGAACAAAATAAAATCTTACATTTAATGGAATTACTAGGAAAAATAAAACTTATTGGGGATGTAAAAACATACGGAGACAATGGTTTTCGCAAAAGAGAATTAGTTTTAACAACTGAGGATCAATACCCCCAGCATATATTGATTGAATTTGTTCAGAATAATTGTGAACTTCTAGATAACTTTGATGTAGCTCAAACTGTAAGAATAGGAATTAACATAAGAGGGAGAGAGTGGGAAAGCCCTGATCAAGGGATAAAATATTTTAATTCCATTCAAGGATGGAGAATAGAGTCACTAGATGATCAAGTTATGGATTCACCTCCTTCTGATTTACCTATGGAGCCTGATAAAGATTCAACAGGTGATTTGAAAGAAGATGATTTACCATTTTAATTAATCAAGATTCACTATACAATCATTACAAGTTAACAATGCTCTTGGTTCTTGAATCCCTTTTAATGTTTCATATAGACTTGCAAGACCATTAAGTGCTGATATTACTTTAATGTTACCCATAGACACGTCAAAATTTTCAAGTAATTCTTCTAGAAATAACTCCTGTTGAGATGGAGCTTCACTGTAATATTGAACTTTATAATCATCCAACTCTGTCATATTAGCAGCATATGTAATGGCGTCATTTATGCTTCCAATCTCATCAACTAAACCAACTTCTTTAGCACTTGTTGCAATCCAGATTCTACCACCTGCAATTTCTTTAATATCCTCATATGATTGAGATCTTGATTCAGCTACAAAGTTGATAAATCGATCGTATACCATTGCTCCCCAGCTTGCAAAAATTTTGTCTAAATCATCATCAATAGCTTGGGTAGGATCCCAGCCAGCGTACTTAGAGGTATATACACCATCAAAATCTACTCCAATGTAATTCATTGCATTTTCAAATGTTGGGATAGCTATTGCTACACCAATAGACCCAGTTATAGTTGTAGGTTCTGCAAAAATATAATTAGCTGGAGTTGAGATGTATACCCCTCCAGACGCTGCGTAATCCCCCATAGATACAACAACTTTTATTCCTTTTCTTTTAGCATTATTTAGCTCATCTCTCATCATCTCACTAGCAATTACAGACCCACCAGGAGTATTGACTCTTAAGACAATAGCTTTTGTATTTCTATTCTCATGAGCAGACCTAATTTGTTTTACTATACCATTTGCACCTGCTACACCTTGTATTATTTCTCCCTCCATAATTACCCCTTCAACGGTAATTACAGCTATTTGATTATCACTTTCGGATGAATATTTATTTATATGTTTTTTATAATCATTATATGAAATAGTTTTATATGTTTCGGTTTCAGCATCTTCATCTAAACCAAATTCTTCAATCATATACTGACGAAATTCCGGAAATGATTTTATACCATCAATAATATTTTTTGTTTTAGCATAGGCGATATTTCCAATTTCAGCCTCACCAAAAAACCCTATGAACTTATCTGCAAAAGATTGAATATCATCTAATTCAATTCCACGTCCCTGCGCCATAAGAAATTTCATTTCATCCCAAATAGGACTAAGCAATGCTTGTCTCTGCATCTTATCGTTTTCTGACATGTTATTTCTTGTGTTTGACTCAACAGCAGATTTAAAATCACCTTGAGAATAATTGTGAAAATTAATTTTCAGATTTTCATAAAGTTCTTTTTGATAAGCGCGAACTCCACCAATACCTCGAATACTTATACTCCCAACTGGATGTAGCCAAATTTCAGATGCTTGAGAAGCCAT
The DNA here is from genome assembly GCA_905380995.1 of uncultured Flavobacteriaceae bacterium. Taxonomy (GTDB): domain Bacteria; phylum Bacteroidota; class Bacteroidia; order Flavobacteriales; family Flavobacteriaceae; genus Marisimplicoccus. The sequence goes on along the minus strand of CAJPUS010000002.1, from coordinate 7,836 downwards.
AAGATAAGATGTTGTAGAAAGACGATCGTTAAAAGCAATCACTCTTTTACCAGAATCACGAAGTGCCTTTAATTCTTTTGCAATATTGATTGCTGTAGTTGGTCCAGCAAAGCTTGTAGATGAGAAATCAACAACCACAGCAGGAATATTTTCATCTTTACCTGCCACTCTTATTAATTTTATAAGATCTCTTGTCTGAATTTGTTCAGTTGAAGAGCCTGTGGCAATGTCAAGTAGTAAATCAGAACTAAATACTTCTTGGTCAACAACAGTCCCAACAGGATCAATGAGGAGAACTCTTCCATTAGGATCTTTAACCTCATAATCCGAAGAAATTATCGGCATAAAAATTAAAATAATAAAAAAAATCAAAACGATAGCTGTAGCAATGTTAAGCATGAAGATTCTTACTTTTTCTAAAAAATTGTTGAGCCTAGAAAATATTGTTTTAAGTTTATACATACCTTTACTTTGAAGTTATTTAATAAAATTTACGGAGCAATAACACAAATGCATCTTTTATTACAAAAAATTATATTCCAACTCTTGAAAATCCAGTTACTTCGACTGAATCAGAGAATTCTTTAATATATTGTGAGATACTTAATTTGCTATCTTTTATAAACTGTTGATTAATAAGGGTGTTCTCTTTGAAGAACTTTTTAAGCTTACCTTTGGCAATATTATCTAACATCTCTTCAGGTTTACCTTCTTGTCTCAGTTGATCCTTTACAATTTCTATTTCTTTAGCAATTATATCCTGGCTTACTCCATTTTCATCAATAGCAATAGGATTCATAGCAGCTATTTGCATTGATAAATTTTTACCAACTTCACCAATATTATGAAAGTTTTCTGAAAGTCCAACAATAGTAGCTATTTTATTACCAGCGTGTATATAAGATCCTACAAAAATAGCAGATATGTGCTCAAAAGAACCAATCTCAATCTTTTCGCCTATAACACCTGTTTGTTCTAACAATTTTTCTGAAACCTTCATTCCCTCAAAATCAGACTCTAGAAAAGATTCTTTATCAGTAAAGCTAAGAGCGTGATTTGCCAGTCTCTGAGCTAATTTAACATAATCATCATTTTTTGCAACAAAATCAGTTTCACAATTAAGAGAAATTATAATGCCAGATGTATTATTTGTGTTTACTTTTGCCAGAACAACACCTTCAGTCGACTCTCTATCAGCTCTGTTAGCAGCAACTTTTTGCCCTTTTTTTCTTAATACCTCAATTGCTTTATCAAAATCTCCATTAGATTCTTCAAGTGCTTTCTTACAATCCATCATTCCAGCTCCTGTAGCTTGTCTTAACTTATTTACATCAGATGCTGGTATTTTCAATTTAGTAAAATTTATAGGTTATTCATTTTTAGAAGCATCTTTAGCATCTCCATTATTTGCAGCTTCAGCTTCTTCTAATTTTTTTTGCTCAGCAATTTCTTTTTCTTGTTTTCTTTCTTCTAAAGATTCTTGAATTGCAGTACAAACAATATCTAAAATTTTTTCTATAGATTTTGATGCATCATCATTAGATGGTATAATAAAATCAACATCATTTGGATCAGAGTTTGTATCAACCATTGCAAAAATAGGAATGTTGAGCTTTTGCGCTTCTTGAACAGATATTTTTTCGTTTAAAGTATCTACAACAAAAATAGCACCTGGTAGCCTTGTCATTTCAGATATTGAGCCAAGATTTTTTTCTAGCTTTGCTCTTTGTCTATCTACTTGTAGTTTTTCTTTTTTTGATAAAGTTTCAAATGTGCCATCAACTTTCATTCTGTCAATAGCATTCATCTTTTTTACAGCTTTTCTTATAGTAACAAAATTTGTCAACATACCGCCTGGCCATCTTTCAGTTATGTATGGCATATTTACAGAATTAGCTTTCTGAGCTACAATATCTTTCGCTTGTTTTTTTGTTGCAACAAATAGTATCTTTCTGCCAGAAAGCACAATTTTTTTTATTGCATTTACAGATTCTTCAAGTTTAGCAGCAGTTTTATATAAATTAATTATATGAATACCGTTTCGTTCCATGTATATATAAGGAGCCATATTAGGATTCCACTTTCTTGTTAAGTGACCAAAATGTACACCTGCATCCAATAATTCTTTAACGTCTGTCTTAGCCATAATTTATCTTTTAGAGAATTGGAATTTTTTTCTTGCCTTCTTCTGACCAAATTTCTTTCTTTCTACCATTCTTGGATCTCTTGTCATTAGGCCTTCTGATTTTAATATAGATTTAAATTCTTCATTGAATTCGACTAATGCTTTAGAAATAGCAAGTCTTATTGCTTCAGCTTGTCCATTTACACCACCACCCTTTACACTAACTGATAAATCGAATTTATCCTTTGTTTCTGTTAAATTTAATGGCTGAAGAATTTTATATTGTAATGTTGCAGTACTAAAAAAATCTGAATAGGCTTTTTTATTAACTGTAATATTTCCATTACCTTCAGACATATAAATTCTAGCTACAGAGGTTTTTCTTCTTCCTATTTTGTGAATTACTTCCATTATATTCTACTATTAATATCGATAATTTTTGGTTTCTGTGCCTCATGATTATGTTTTGAACCAGGAAAAACTTTTAAGTTTCTGTATAATTCAGCACCAAGCTTATTTTTAGGCAACATACCTTTAACAGCTTTTTCAACAAGTCTAATATTATTTTTTTTATGAAGCTTATCTGCAGTAATGATTCTTTGACCACCAGGATAACCTGTATGATTTATATACTGCTTTTGACTCCATTTATCACCAGTTAGCTCAATTTTTTCAGTATTAATTACAATTACATTATCCCCACAATCAACATGAGGTGTAAAGTTAGTTTTATGCTTACCTCTTAAAAGGGTTGCAATTATTGAAGCAGTTCTACCTAATGGTAGATTAGCAGCATCAACAAGCACCCATTCCTTGTTTACTGTTTTACTATTAGCTGATATAGTTTTATAACTTGTTTTAGTCATAATAGATAAAATCTAGGCGTGCAAATGTACAATTATAAAAAATTCTATAAAAACTTTTTTTAATTAATGTGCTTCTAACCAGTTTTTCCCATATTCTAAGTCAATTTTAAGAGGAACATTAAGCTTAACAGCTGATTCCATGTTATCTCTGACTATATTTTTAACTATATCTTTTTCTGATTTATGTACATCAAAGACAAGCTCATCATGAACTTGAAGTAACATTTTTGATTTTAGGGAATGTTCTTTGAACTTTTTATGAACTCTTATCATTGCAATTTTGATAATATCAGCAGCACTTCCTTGAATAGGCGCATTTATAGCATTTCTTTCTGCACCACTTCTTAACATGTTATTTTGTGAGTTAATATTCTGTAAATATCGTCTTCTTCCCATTATTGTTTCTACATAACCTTTATTTCTTGCAAATTCAATTTGACTAGACATATAATTTTTGAGTCCAGGATAATTTTCAAAATAATTATCAATCATAATCTTTGATTCAGACCTTGATAAATTTGTCTGTTGACTTAATCCAAATGCAGATACACCATAAATTATTCCAAAATTTACTGTTTTAGCATTACCTCTTTGTTCTCTTGATATATTTTCTGGGTCAACATTATAAATTTTTGAGGCAGTTATAGTATGAATATCTTGATTTTTTACAAATGCATTTATCATATTTTCATCCTTACTTATTGATGCTATTACTCTTAATTCAATTTGAGAATAATCAGCTGCTAGAATCTCAAAATCTTTACTTTTTGGGATAAACGCTTCTCGAATTTTTTGACCATTTTGTGTTCTAATGGGGATATTCTGTAGATTAGGATTATTACTACTTAATCGACCTGTAGTTGTAACTGTCTGATTAAATTTTGTATGAATTCTACCTGTTCTTGCACTTACCTCATTTGGTAAAGATCTAACATAAGTATTTTGAATTTTATCTAATGATCTCCATTCTAATATACTCTTTACAATTTCGTGCTCATTTGCTAAACTAGATAAAACTTCTTCTGAAGTAGAGTATTGTCCAGTTTTTGTTTTTTTTGGTTTTGAGACTAATTTTAGCTTATCAAACAATATATCCCCTAGTTGTTTTGGAGAATTTAGATTAAATTCTTCACCAGATTTTTTAAAAATTCCACTTTTTAATTTATTAAGTTCAGATTCAAATATTTTGTCTAAATTATTTAAGTATGAGCTATCAATGCTTATCCCCTCTTTTTCCATATCTGCAAGAACATAGATCATTGGAATTTCAATATCCTTGAATATTTCTTCAACTTCATTTTTTTTCAATTCTTCATCAAAAATTTGCTTTAATTGAAGAGCAAGATCAGCATCTTCAGCGGCATAGTCAGTTTGTTCTTCAACTGAAACATCTCTCATAGATCCCTGATTTTTCCCTTTTTTTCCAATAAGACTCTCAATTGATATTGGTGAATAGTTTAAGTAAGATTCAGATAAGGTATCAAGATTATGTCTCATCTCTGGATTTATCAGGTAATGAGCAACCATAGTATCAAATAATGGTCCTGATACTTCTATGTTATATTTAAACAATACTTTAATATCAAACTTAAGATTATGTCCAACTTTAGTTATCTCTTTATTTTGAAAAAAAGGCCTCATAATATCAAAATATTCTTTTTGAATAGATTTACTATTTTCAATTGGCACATAGAACCCCTTTTTTTCTAACCATGAAAATGAAATACCAACAATTTCAGTATCTAGTGAGTTTAACCCTTCTGTTTCAGTATCAAATGCAACTACTTTTTGCAATAATAGTCTATTAACTAAATATTCTAACTCTTTACTTGAATCAATTCTTTGATAGTAAGAATTACTCTTGATAAGGTTTGATTTATCTTGAGATAAATTATTCTCACCAAATAAATTTCCTTGAATTAAATCATGAGTATTTCCTTTAGAATTGTCAAATCCAAAAATTTTAAAAAAAGTCTCTTTTACTCTCCTAAATTCAAGCTCATCAAAAATTTCCATTACACTTTTATTATCAGGATCAGATAATTCAAAGTCAGATAATTTATAATCAATAGGGACATTTAGAATTATTCTTGCCAGTTTTTTTGATAAAATTCCAAGGTCTTTATTATCTGCAATTTTTTCCCCAAGTTTCCCAGTGATTTCATGTGAATTTTTAAGAAGTGTTTCTAAATTCCCATATTCTTTTATAAATTTTTTTGCGGTTTTATCCCCAACTCCTGGTAGTCCAGGAATATTATCAACCGAATCTCCCATCATTCCTAAATAATCAATTACTTGCTCTGGTGAGTCTACTTCAAACCTATCCTTAACCTCGTCAACTCCCCATATTTCCATACTATTTCCCATTCTAGCTGGCTTACATAGGAAAATGTTATCTGATACAAGTTGGGCAAAATCTTTATCTGGTGTTACCATAAATACCTTAAAATTATTTTTCTCTGCATCTTTAGCAACAGTTCCTATTATATCATCTGCCTCATATCCTTCTTTTTCAAGAACAGATATATTCATAGATTTAAGTATCTTTTTAATATATGGTATGCCAACTAGTATTGGTTCTGGTGTTTTATCTCTATTGCTTTTATATTCAGTAAACATTTCAGATCTTGTAATTGACCCACCTTTATCAAAAGCTACAGCAATATAATCTGGATTTTGAGTTCTAATTATTTCCAAAAGAGAGTTCATAAATCCTAATATTGCAGAAGTATCAGTCCCTTTTGAATTGATCCTGGGATTTTTTATAAATGCATAATAACCTCTGTATATTAGTGCGTAAGCGTCAAGTAAAAAAAGCTTTTTTGAACTTTCCATTAAACCTGTGAAAATAATTTATCTCAATATACAAAGATATATATTCGAAAGATCATTACACCTATTTTGTAAATTAGCAACATGAAAAAAGATCATAATTATTTTATGAAAAAAGCATTAGAAGAAGCAAACTATGCCTTTTATAAAGATGAAGTTCCGGTTGGTTGTGTAATTGTATATGAGAATGAAGTAATTTCTAAAACATCAAACATGGTTGAGCTTCTTAGTGATTCAACCGCACATGCTGAACTTATTGCAATTACATCTGCACAAAACTTTTTAAACACTAAGAATTTAAATAAATGTATTCTTTATTGCACTTTAGAGCCATGCTTAATGTGTTATGGTGCAATATATTGGTCTAAAATTGACACTATTGTTTATGCAGCTTCAGATAAAAAAAGAGGCTTTACAAGATATAATTTAGAAATAGACAGAGATATTAAAACTATTTCTGGTATAATGGAAAGTGAATCAAAAGATTTACTAAATAAGTTTTTTAAAAAGATTAGAGATTAAAATTTATCTGCTTTTTCTCTCATCTTTTTAATATTTTCTTCACTTAGAGTATAATCTTTTAATTTTTTCCCTTTCCATCTAAGAGCAAGAAATAATGGCATAAATACAAAGGTTCCTGTAAGTACGGAAACACCAATTATAATATCTCCAATTTGTTCTCCTAAAATTTCTTTAGAGAATATTCCAATAAATATTCCAATAAAGACTAAATATGATAATATTTTAACTAAAAATTTCAAGATGTTTAATTTGATAAATCCTTTAATTGTTCTTTAGTTAACCTTGATGGAGCGTCAATCATAAGATCTTTACCAGAATTATTTTTTGGAAAGGCTATAAAATCTCTGATAACATCTTTTCCTTTTAGAACTGCTGCAAGTCTATCAAGCCCAAATGCAATACCACCGTGAGGTGGTGCTCCATATTTTAATGCATCAATTAAAAACCCAAATTGACTTGTATATTCTTCTTTACTCATCCCTAATAATTCAAATATTTTTATTTGGGTATCAAAGTCATGAATTCTTATCGATCCACCACCTATTTCATTTCCATTAAGAACTAGATCATATGCATTTGCAATAACTTTTTCAGGCTCTTTGTCTATTAATTTTAAATGTTCAGGTTTAGCTGATGTGAAAGGATGATGCATGGAAAAAAATCTTTTTTTATCCTCATCCCATTCAAAAAGAGGAAAATCGGTAATCCAAATTGGGCATATTTTTTCATAATTAATCAATTTAAATCTTTTTGCAATTTCTATCCTTAATAAGCCAATTTGAGTCAAAGATTCCTTCTTATTCCCAGATAAAATAAATATTATATCCCCAGGCTTAGACGATACTTTTTCCAGAATTAATTTTAAATCTTCTTCTGTAAAAAACTTATCAAATGAGGATTTTACTGGAGAATCTATATTATGTTTAATCCATAATAGTCCGGTCGCTCCAATTTGTGGTCTTTTAATCCAATCAGTCAAGCTTTCTATCTCCTTTCTTGTAAGTCCAGATTTATTTTCAACTTTAATACAACATGAAAAGTCATTATTGTCGAGGACTTGGAACCCTTTTCCTTTTAATTCATCTGTTATATCACTAATTTTCATATTATATCGAAGGTCAGGTTTGTCAATCCCATAATTTTCTATGGCATCTTTATAAGTCATTCTTTCAAACTTAACATTATCTTGTTTTAAAAATTTAGAGAATAATCTGAACATTAATCCTTCAAATTGTTTAAAAATATCATCTTGATTTACAAAAGACATTTCACAATCAATTTGAGTAAACTCTGGTTGTCTATCAGCTCTTAAATCTTCATCTCTAAAACATTTAACAATTTGATAATACTTATCAAGTCCACCTATCATCAATAACTGTTTGAAAATTTGAGGTGATTGAGGTAACGCATAATAATGTTCAGGGTTAAGTCTACTTGGAACAATAAAGTCTCTTGCACCCTCTGGTGTGGACTTAATCAAACACGGAGTCT
>CAJPUS010000001.1 GCA_905380995.1 uncultured Flavobacteriaceae bacterium | reverse complement strand
AAATCTTAACAGAGTTTATTACAAAAATTCATATGTGATCCTGATAATATTTATTGTATTTATCTCAATCATAGCTGCTTACAGTAATTTATTTAGATAATGAGAGAATTTTTATTAGTTTTTATCGGTGGTGGAATAGGTTCTGCATTTAGATTTTTGTTATATAGACTTATTCCGCAAGGATCTTTTCCATACTCAACCTTAACTGTTAATATGGTTGGAAGTTTTCTTATTGGAATGGTCATTGGATATCTAATAAGTAATAATATGCTAAAATCAGACTATTATTATTTTCTTGTTGTTGGGATTTGTGGAGGACTTACTACATTTTCTGCTTTTTCTTATGAAAATATATATTTAATTAGATCTAATGATATATTAAACTCAATTTTATATGTTTTAATTAGTGTATCTTTTTGTTTAATTCTGACTTATGCGGGGTTTACAATCATAAACAAAATTTTAAATTAAAATGAAAAAAATTCTTACAATATTAAATTGCCTATTTTTTTTAATAAATCTTGGTGCTCAAGATAAAAAATTCTCTGATGGTCCATTTGACCAACTTATAATAAGAGGTGCAACATTAATAAATGGTAATGGAAGTCCACCAATTGGACCAGTTGATATAGTAATTGAAAAAAATATAATTAAATCTATTAAAAACGTAGGATATCCTGGTGTTGATATTATTGAAAGTATGAGACCTAAATTAATTAAAAACGGAAAAGAAATAAATGCTGAAGGCATGTATATTCTTCCAGGTTTTATTGATATGCATGGGCACATTGGAGGCGTTGCCCAGGGTGCTGACGCTGATTACGTTTTTAAATTATGGCTAGCACATGGTATAACAACAGTAAGAGAACCTGGAGGAAGAGATATAGATTATAGTATTGATTTAAAGAATAAGAGCAATAATAATGAGATAATAGCACCTAGATTAATTGTATATTCAAGTTTTGGGTCTGGCTTTAAAAAAGAAGTTAGTTCTCCAGAAGATGCAAGGGAATGGGTAAGATTTAATGCAAAAAAAGGAGCTGATGGAATTAAGTTTTTTGGAGCAAAGCCTAGCATTATGAGTGCAGCTTTAGATGAAAATAATCAATTAGGACTTGGATCCGCAATGCATCATGCTCAACTGAATGTTGCAAGATGGAATGTTTTAAATTCTGCAAGAGCAGGACTAACATCTATGGAACATTGGTATGGTCTACCGGAGGCACTATTTGATGATAGAACTGTTCAGAACTATCCATCAAACTATAATTATTCAAATGAACAAAATAGATTTGAGGAAGCTGGAAAATTATGGAAACAATCTGCAAAACCATATTCAACTCATTGGAATGAAGTAATGAATGAATTGATTGAGTTAGACTTTACTATAGATCCAACTTTTAATATATATGAAGCTAGTAGAGATCTTCACAGAGCTAGAAGAGCAGAGTGGCATGAAGAATATACTTTACCCAGTTTATGGGAATTTTATCAACCTAGTAAAATTTCTCATGGATCATACTGGCATTTTTGGGGAACAGAGCAAGAGGTAGAATGGAAACAGAACTACAATTTATGGATGACATTTATTAATGAATATAAAAATAGAGGTGGAAGAGTGACTGCAGGATCAGATTCAGGTTTTATCTTTCAACTATATGGCTTCGCATATATAAGGGAACTTGAATTACTTAGAGAAGCTGGTTTCCATCCAATTGAGGTGATAATGGCTGCTACACTTAATGGTGCTGAAGCTTTAGGTTTGGATGATCAAATTGGATCAATTGAAATAGGTAAAAAAGCTGATATTTTAATTGTTGAAGAAAACCCTCTAGAGAATCTTAAGGTTTTGTATGGAACTGGCACAATAAAACTCAACGATAAAAATGAAGTAACTCGTGTTGGAGGTGTAAAGTATACAATTAAAGATGGTATTGTATTTGACTCAAAACTTTTGCTTAAAGATGTTAAAGAAATGGTTAGAAAAATTAAAGATGACATGAAATATGAGATATATCAACCTGGACTTAAAAAAGACTTTATAAAAGAAAGTTCTAAAAAAATTGACTAGAGCGAGTTCTTAAGAAAACTTAACATCTTAGAATTAAAGATTTCAGGCTTATCAATATTTACTACATGTCCACAATTTGGGATTATACACAACTTTGATTTTCTATGAATTTTTATAAGATTTTTTACAGATGGTAAAAACATATAATCTTGATCACCCATAATATAATATGTAGGAATTTGAATCTCAATTTGTCTGAAGAATTTTAGTAGTGGGACTAACTCTGTAGTTAACTGAAACCATTTTTTAAATTCTTTTTGATACAATTTTTTTGCTTCATTTACAAATAAAGACCTTGACTCTTTATGATTTTTATTTGGCATAATTATAAATGCGAGTAGTCTATATATCCACATGTAAGGAAGAATTGACTTTGTTGAATTACCAAGAAACATTAATATCTTAGACCTTAGATTCAATTTCATTATAGCACCTCCCATAATTAGACTTTTAACTCTATCAGGATGTTTTTCTGCAAAGTTTCTAATTAAAATAGTACCTAATGAAATTCCTACAAAATGAGTTTTTTTGATTTTCTCTTCATCAATTACTTCTAAAATGTCATTAGTAATGTAATTAAAGGTATATTTTTTTTTAAATGGATTAATTGAAATTGTCTTAGATTTTCCATGACCTCTTAGATCAAGTAATAAAAGATTATATTTTTTTGAAAAAAATTTTATTTGCTTATACCAAATTGTTGAGCTACCTCCTGCACCATGAACAAATGTGATCCATTCTGCATTTTTATTTTTGGATATAAATTTTGTGTAATGAATCATTTTATTTTATTTAAATAACTCTCCATTTCCATCTGAATTTTTTTTGCTTCGTTTTTAGCAATTTGAGCAAAGTCATGAGTATCAGAAGCATAAATTATTGACCTTGATGAATTAATAATCAATTTAAGGTCTTTATCTAATCCAAATTTACAGATTTCTTTAAGATTTCCTCCCTGTGCTCCAATGCCTGGCACAAGTAAATAGGAATTTGGAACAATTTTTCTAATCTTTTTAATTTCCTTAGTATTTTTAGCTCCAACAACATACATTATTTTATCACTATTTTTCCATCTACTTGATGTCCTAATCACTGTTTCAAAGAGTTTTGCAGAATTACTCATGGTTAACTCCTGAAAGTCTTCAGAACCTTTATTTGACGTTAAGGCTAGAAGAAAAACATATTTATTTTTAAAAGATAGAAAAGGTTGAACTGAGTCAGATCCCATATAAGGAGAAACCGTAATAGAATCAAAGTCTAAATCTTTTAAAAAAACATTTGCATACATTTGGGATGTATTTCCAATATCTCCTCTTTTTGCGTCAGCAATTGTAAAAATTTCAGGAAAGTTACTATTTAAATATTTTGAAATTTTTTCAAGGGATTTATAACCTTGAGCTCCATGAGCTTCAAAAAAAGCAATATTTGGTTTATACGCAATTGCGTAATCATTTGTTGAATCAATAATTTGTTTTGCAAATTCAAAAATTGGATCATCAAGTGTAAGTAATAATCTTGGAATTTTATTAATATCAATATCCAAGCCTACACATAAAAAAGACTTCTTTTTAATTATTTGACTATGAATTTTATTATTTAACATTATACCTCTCCTGCCTCTTTTAATCTTTCAGTATTAATAAAGAGATGTATTTCATCGATTAATTTTGAGACATCTCCATCTAAAATCTTTGGAAGATCATATAGCGTCAGTCCTATCCTGTGATCAGTAACTCTTCCCTGTGGATAATTGTAGGTTCTAATTTTAGCTGATCTATCTCCTGATTTAACAAGCTCATTTCTTTTTTGAGAATCAGACTCCATCCTTTTATTAAGTTCAATCTCATATAATCTTGACCTAAGAACTCTCATTGCCTTTTCTTTATTTTTATGTTGAGACTTTTGATCTTGACATTGAGCTACAACTCCAGTTGGTTCATGAGTTAATCTGACAGCTGAATATGTTGTGTTAACAGATTGACCCCCTGGTCCAGATGAACAGAAATAATCAACCCTTACTTCACCCATATTTATTTCTACATCAAATTCTTCTGCCTCTGGAAGAACCATGACAGTAGCAGCAGAAGTATGAACTCTTCCCTGAGTCTCAGTTTGAGGTACTCTTTGGACCCTATGCACTCCAGATTCATATTTTAATATACCATATACATCATCTCCAGCAATTTCAAAAATAATTTCCTTAAATCCTCCAGCTGTTCCTTCACTTGTATCAACTAAACTAATCTTCCATTTTTTGTCTTGAGCAAATTTGGAATACATTCTATATAAATCTCCAGCAAAAATACTAGCTTCATCTCCCCCTGTACCTGCTCTTATTTCAACAACAACATTTTTTGAATCATTTGGGTCTTTTGGAATTAACATAATCTTAATTTCCTCCTCAAGATTATTAATAGACTCTTTTGAAATCTCAAGTTGTTCCTTTGCCATATCAATCATTTCATTATCATCAGATGAATTTAAATATTCCTCAGCCTCTTTCTTTTGATCAATTGCATCTTTGTAAAGCCTTCCTTTATCAACTAGCTTACTCAAGTCCTTTAACTCTTTATTTAATTCAACATACTTTTTCTGATCTGCTATAATTTCTGGATTACCAATCATTTGATATATCTCATCATATCTTTTTTCTACTATGTCTATTTTATCGATAAGCATTATTAGTTATTAATATTCAAAATTACCTAATTCTGAATGAATGGATAATTTCTTTTGATCTGATTTTAAAACCTCACCAATTATTTTCGCATTAATTCCAACAGATTTTGAAATTTCAATTATGTCTGAAGCATAATTTGGATCAATATATATTTCCATTCTATGTCCCATATTAAAAACTTTATACATCTCTTTAGGATCAGTGTTAGACTCTTTCATTATAATATCAAATATTGGTGGGACTTCAAATAAATTATTTTTTAAAATATGAAGATTATCTACAAAATGGAGAATTTTAGTTTGACCACCTCCTGTACAGTGAATTATTCCATTAATTTTATCTCTTCCTACTTTATCAAATATAATTTTCAATAGTGGTGCATAAGATCTTGTAGGAGATAAAAGCATTTTACCAATACTAATGTCTTCAATTTTATCAGTTAATTTTTTTGATCCACAGTAAGTCAATTCATCAGGAATTTCGTTATCATATGATTCTGGATAGAGGGCTTTAATATAATTAGAAATAACATCATGTCTTGCTGAAGTTAGGCCATTACTCCCAATTCCAGAGTTGTATTCTAGATCATATTTGGAGATTCCTGATGAGGATAGCCCAATTATTACATTCCCTGGTTTAATATTTGAGTTATCTATTATGTTATCCTTCTTAATTCTTACAGTTAAACAAGAATCAACGATTATAGTTCTTACTAAATCTCCAACATCTGCAGTTTCTCCTCCACCACTATAAATATTTATTCCATGAGACCTTAAGTTAGATAAGATTTCATTAGTTCCAGATATAATCTCATAAATTATTTCTCCAGGTATTTTGTTCTTATTTCTTCCAATTGTTGATGAAAGAATAATATTATCAATTGCACCAACACAAGCTAAATCGTCTAAATTCATAACTATTGAGTCTTGAGCAATTCCTTTCCAAACTGTAAAGTCAGAAGTTTCTTTCCAATATATGTAAGCTAAGGATGATTTAGTCCCTGCACCATCTGAATGTATTATTAAAGCGTGCTCATCTGAATTTGAAATGTAATCCGGAAGTATTTTACAAAAAGCTTTTGGAAATAGGCCTTTATCTTGATTTTTTATTGCATTGTGAACATCTTCTTTATCTGATGATACTCCTCTTAATTTATATCTATTAAACATTTTACAAAACAAAGTTATCAAAAAAAAATCTTAATAAGTTTTTAATAAAAATCATTAATGTCTCAACACATTATTTTCTATTTGACATAATTTAGAAATTTTAGAATTTAAGTTTGATAAAAACTGAAAATTTTTCAATGTTTTTAATAATTTGATGCAATATTGATAATTTTTTTATGTATAAATATTAGATTAACAAAAGTTAACTAAAATCAGTTTTTTTAAATATTAAAACTTTAAAAAAAAATTAAATTGAAATAGAATAAAAACAAAATAACATGAGTAAATCTAAATTAGAATACATATGGCTAGATGGTTACAAACCAACTCAAAGCCTAAGAAGTAAAACAAAAATAGTATCAGAATTTGATGGAAAGCTTTCAAGCTGTCCAATGTGGTCTTTTGATGGCTCATCTACACTTCAAGCTCCAGGGGGTTCGTCAGATTGTCTATTAAAACCGGTTGCTATTTATCCAGATCCCGAAAGAAAAAATGGATACTTAGTCATGACAGAAGTTTTGAATGCTGATGGCTCTGCACATGAATCAAATGGAAGAGCAACAATTGATGATAGCGATAACGACTTTTGGTTTGGTTTTGAACAAGAGTACTTTTTAATGGATACTGAAACAAACCTACCTCTAGGATTTCCAAAAGATCAAACTCCTCAAGGTCAATTTTATTGTTCAGTTGGTGGTGCAAATACTTTTGGAAGAGAAATTATGGACCGCCATTTAGATGTTTGTCTTGATGCAGGAATTAATGTAGAGGGTACAAACGCAGAAGTAGCTGCTGGTCAGTGGGAATTTCAAACTTTTGCCAAAGGCGCTCAACAAGCCGGTGATGAAATGTGGGTTGCAAGGTATTTGTTAGAAAGAATTGCTGAAGATTATGCAATCAAAATTGAATATCATCCTAAACCTTTAGGAGCAACAGATTGGAATGGCTCTGGTATGCATGCAAACTTTTCTAATACTACTTTGAGAACATGTGGTTCAAAAGAAACATATGAAAAAATATGTGAAGCTTTCAGACCTGTTGTTGAGGATTGCATTGCAGTTTATGGAGCGTTTAATGATCAGAGATTAACAGGTGATCATGAGACTCAGTCGATTACAGAGTTTAGTTATGGTGTTTCAGATAGAGGCGCTTCAATCAGAATTCCTATAATGACAGTCGAAAGTGGATGGAAGGGATGGTTAGAGGATAGAAGACCCGCATCAAACGCAGATCCATACAAAGTTGCAGCAATAATTGTCAAAACAGTTAAAAGCGCTTAATATTAATTAAATTATTAATGGGATTGTGAATATTAGATACAATACTAATAACACAATCCCATTTTTTCTTGATAGAACATTTCTCTTACCAAGATAAGCAAGAGGAAGTATTATCATTGAGAAGATTACTACCCATAGCATATCATTATATATTATACCATCTTCAATACCTTTTATTGGAATTATCGTAGAAGTGACTCCTATAACGACTAGTAAGTTAAATATATTTGATCCTAGTAAATTACCAATTGATAAATCATTTTGCTTTTTCAATGATGCCACGACTGATGCTGCTAACTCGGGGATACTTGTCCCAATTGCTACAATGGTTATACTAATAATTCTTTCTGAGATTTGAAATTTATTGGCCACTGATATAGAAGACTTAATAAGAGTCTCTGAACCTAGCCATAATAAAAATCCACTGAGAATAACATGTGAAAATAATTTGAAAGTTGATAAATTATCTTTGTTTAAATCTTCAGAAAATTCATTCGAATTATTAACCTTATATAGAAATAAATATAACAATATTATTATAATTGTTATAACCAATACAAAGCCTTCAATTCTTGTAATTTGACCTCCGCTGTAAATTAAGTAATAAAATAGCCCAGTTGATACAATCAACAATGGAAAATCGATATTATAAAATCGTTTTTTTAATTTTATCGGATGAATAATAGTAATTATTCCAAGAACTAAACCAATATTCGCAATATTAGATCCTAAAACATTTCCAATTGCAAAGTTTGGCAATCCATCAAATGTAGCATTCAAACTTACTATTAACTCAGGAGCAGATGTAGCGAATGATACAATAGTCATACCAATAACAATTTTAGGAATAGATAATTTTAATGAAATATCAACCGAGGATTTAGTGAGGAGATCGCCACCATGAGAAAGTAATATTATACCAAAAAAAATTCCTAAAAAATCCAATAAAATAAATTTGAGGGCAATGGAGGACTCAAACCCCCATCTGAAGAGCCGTAATCTTCTGTTCTATTCAGTTGAACTAATTGCCCAGGTTAATGCAAAAATATGTATATAATTTATAATTTTGACATTAATGAATATATTTCTGATTTGTTTTATTAATGGTGTTTTTAATGAGTATAGATGGCTTTACAGAGAGTATAATAAAGGTTGGAATAATCCTGAAAAATATTCTGAACTTACACCAAAGGAAATTAATTTAATAATTGATAATTATGAGTCAAAATTACATAAGAAAAAAACTAAAAAATTAAAATTTGAAAAAGTTCTGATAATTCAAAATATATTAGATAAAAGACTAAAAAAATATCAATTAAATACTTACAATGAATTTAACAGATATGGAAATCTACATGAATTTAGAATTTATCAATTTGTTGTAGCATATAAAAAAGGGTTAGAAAAATATTTTAATTACGTAATAGATAATTAATTGTTTAATTTTAAATAAAAATTGATGAATTGTAACTGTACTGAATGTAATTGTGATAAATCATGTGAATGTAAATGCTGCGATTGTTAAATAACTGATTATTAGTATATTATTAAAAGTTATTAACAATTTGAATTTTATATTTGTT